>CALKMT010000224.1 GCA_938091715.1 uncultured Litorivicinus sp. | reverse complement strand
GCCTTAACAGGGTCTGCTCGTTAGGATCCAAAGCGGCAAACAACTGACGCCCGCCGCTGGACAATTCCCCATTGGCAGCTACACGGGTCAGTGTGCCTGACTGACGCCACACCAGCGACCCGGTGCTCAACTCAACCTCGGTATCCAGCGGCAAGGGCTCTTGAGCCCCTGGGGCTAAGAATCGGATGACGCGAGGGTTTTGTGTCGAAAAAGCCACTTCCAACTGCCGCAGATCGGTCAAAACAGCGAGGCCTTGGCCGGCGCTGATTTGGTCGCCAGGCTTGACGGATACCTCGGTTAATACACCGGCAAAGGGCGCTGTCAGTTGGGTATCGGCCAGGTCGGTGCGGGCTTCATCAACTGCCAACTGCAGCCGCTCGGACTCTAACGAGCCACGATCAAAGGCAGCCTGGGCGTTAATTAGCGCGGTGCGCTTGGCCGATAGCGCCTGCTCTGCGCTGTTTAAGGCCAGTTCCGCGGCTTCTACCTCGTTCTGCGAGGCAAGTTTGCGCATGATGAGGTCGGTCAAGCGATTGAATTGCCGCTGTCGCAATTCAACTTGGGTTCTGGCCTGGTCGACCTCGGTACGTGCGGCACCCAAGCGGGCCTTGAATTCAGCCAGGTTGGCTTGGGCGGTGGCTAGATTCAGCTCTTGCGTGCGCAGACGACGTTCGAATTGCCGCGTGTCCAATTGCGCAATGGGCTCACCCGCGGCGACCCTGAGTCCCGTTTTCAGTCGGGCGGATAGGGTGTCCAGGCGGCCTGCGACGGGAAAACTCAGCCGAGTTTCTTTGGCGGCGGCAATTCGTCCCTGTAACGACAATTTGGGTGTGGTTTCGACCGGTTGGATCTCGAGCTGCGTCACCTGGGGCAGTCCGCTGGCTCCCGGGCCACTGCGGCTTTTCTCTGGGCTGGCCGTGCTGATCCGGTACGCACCGGCCGCGACCAGGGCAACGCTCAAGATCATCATAAAAACGCCGGTCAAGGCGCGGGGGATAAATCGCATGGTCTTTCCTAATTCAGCACATCGCGGCAATCTAGCAATGCTTTACCGCACCGCCCACCAACTTTACAAGGCGTCACAATGCCCCATTTAGATTCGCAATCCCTACACCTGACGGCCCCCGGTCAATCGGTGACCCTAAACCAACTGGTCTTTAACAAAGGTGGGGCTCCGGTTGTGTATCTTCAAGCGGGCATTCATGCAGATGAATATCCCGCCATGGCGGCGCTTGAGCGCTTGCGAGTGCGCTTGGAAGCATTGGAATCCGCAGGGCAACTGATCGGGGAGATCCGCTTGGTGCCGATCGCCAATCCCGCAGGCTTAACGCAGTTCATTCAGGGCCATCACCTAGGTCGATACGAAGCCGACTCGGGTCAAAATTTCAACCGCGGGTATCCTGTGCTTGCCGCCGACCTGGCTCAACGGGTGGCCCCCAATCTTGGCGGCTCACAAAAGGAGAACGATCGAGTCATCCGGAGCGCCATCGTTGAGCTGGCCAACCGCCAGCAGGCGGCCAGTCTGAATGACGAGCATAAGGCCCAGCTGTTTCGCTGGGCCTGTGATGCCGACTATGTCTTGGATGTGCATTGTGACGATCAGGCGCTCGCACACTTGTACGCGTCCAAACGCGCACAGCACGATTTGAAGCCTCTAGCACAAGCGTTGCAGTTAGATGTGGTGATGTTGGCCGACGATTCGGGCGGTGCCAGTTTCGACGAAGCGGCCCCCGGCTTGTGGGCGGCCATGGCCCAGCACTTTCCCCAGCACCCCATTGGCGTGGGCTGTCGGGGGTGCACCATCGAGTTGCGGGGTCAACAGGACGTTTCCCCAGAGCTCGCACAAAAAGACGCGGATGGGTTGGTGGCATTTTTGGGCCACATCGGCGCCCTGACCGGCATCGAGCCAATCGCGCGTTATGATCATCTAACCTGTGATCTGGAGGCGGTCGACTTGTTGCCAGCCCCAGTGGCGGGGCTAATTCACTGGCACGCCAAGCTCGGTGATGCCATTGAGCCCGGCCAGACGGTCGCAGAGATTTGGCCCTTGGGGCAGATGCACGGCGAAACCCTTTGCACACCGGTGCTGGCACGCAACGCCGGCGTGCTCATGACTCGGGTCAGCCGGCCCTACGCCCGGGCCGGTGAAACCCTAGTCAAAATTGCAGGTCACGACCCGCTTACGTGGCGTTCGGGCTATTTGCTCGGGGACTAGGCCAAACCGCAATCAGGATGCCGACCAAGATCATCCCTGCGCCGGCACTCTCGCCTAAACTTAGGCGCTCGCCCAAAAACGCCCATGCCATGACCAGCGTAAGTAACGGCAACAGGTTGACTGACAAGCCGGCCACCTGGGCTGGCACTTGGCTGATGCCCAGGTTATAGAATCCATAGGCGCCGATGCTGACCACCACGCCCAGCCAGATTGTGGCTTGAATCGAGACTTGGCTGGCGCCTTCGATATCGGGTGGCGTAAAAATTAACCAAGGCACAAAGAAAATAGCCCCAACCCAAAGCTGCAGGATCGTCACCAACCATGAATTCAAGTCGTCGGTTAGACGCTTGGCGATCAGCACATAGCCGGTCGCCATCAGGGTGGCCACCACCATCAGCGCATTGCCTAGTAGGGGATTCGGCGCCGCCTCAGAGGGCGTGCCGACTAACGTCATCAGACCGGTTCCACTCAATGCTAGGATCAAGCCGATCCACAGATTCCGAGCGATTCGCTCGCCCAGCCAGTACCAGGCCCCGATCGCGATCCAAATCGGCAGGGTTGAGGTGACCAAACCGGCCGCACTGGCCGAGGTGTACACCAGCCCGTTCATCTCGGCCAGGAAATACAAACAGGGCTCGAACAGCGACATCAGCAGCAGCCACTTCCAGTGGGTGCGGGTCATTTTTGCCATGTGTTTGCGACCCCAGATTAGCAACCACGGCAACGAGACGATGGCCCCCAACCACAAACGCAAGCCCACGGCTTGCTCTGGCGAAAAGCTTTGCAGCGCGAATTTGGCGCCGACAAACGACGAACTCCAGATCAGCATTGCCAGGATCAACGCGCCCCAAGCCATTTAGGTTCCTTATTTGGATGCAGTTTTGTGCCGCGAGAGTACACTACGGCGCTTTCCATTCAAGCAATCAAGATGAAGCAACCCACCGCGCTCCTTTTGTTGATGACCGTCATCGTTTTTTCGGTGATGTACGTGCCCCAACCCCTGGCACCGATCCTGACGATGCAGTTGGGTGTGGATGCCGCAGCGGTGGGTTTGCTGGTGTCCGTGACCCTAATTCCCCTGGCCATCGCCCCCCTGACCTATGGCGTGATTTTGCGCCGCCTGCCGGCCCTCGAGGTCCTGCGCTGGGCGATGGTGTCACTGGCGTTGAGTTGTCTGGCCTTGGGGTTTGTTCAGAGTTACGTGCCGTTTTTGGTGTTACGCGGCGTACAAGGGCTGATCATGCCGGCGATTTTTACCGCATTAATGGCGTACTTGGCAGCCGGGCACTCGCCGGATTCGCTCAAGGGGGTCATGGCACGCTACGTGTCAGCGACCATTGTTGGCGGTCTGACGGGGCGATTAATCAGCGGGGTGGTCAGTGAGGTTTATGATTACCACGCGGTGTATTGGGGGTTGGCGGTTTGCCTGTTGATTGGCGCCCTGTTGCCCTGGGGCCGTGCGCCTAGCAAGCCCATGAATACCGTCGTGCCAAGTTGGGCCGGGGTCAAGCGGGCCTGGTCCACCGATGGCAACCTGTGGCGATTCCTGGCGGTGTCCTGCCTGTTTTTCGTGTTTGCGGGTTTTTTGAATTTTCTGCCCCTCAGGTTGGCCAGCATTGACCCCAGTATTGGCCCCGCGGTGATTGGGTTGGTGTATCTCGGCTATTTGGGAGGGATCGCCACCAGCTTAAACGCCCGGCGCATTGCCCTCAGGCTCGGGGGCGCCAATCGAACTCTAAAACTTTCCATGCTGATCATGATTTTGAGTTGCGCCAGCGCCATACCCTTGGGCGTTTGGGGGCTGTTTGTGATGATGTGGGTGTTCTGCTTGAGCATGTTTTTATTCCACAGCTTGGCGGTGGCCGAGGTAAACCAAGCCGAGGGGGATTTGCGCGGCGTTGTGAACGGACTGTACGTGACCCACTACTACGGCGGTGGCGTGTTGGGCCCGTGGTTGCCGGGCTATGTGTACGATGGGTTTGGCTGGCCAGCCACGATAATGGTGCTGGTCTTGGTTGGACTGGGTGGGCTGTTTTGTCTCTCCCGCCTTCAGGGGCGATAAACCCCCGAATTCTTTTCGTTTTCTTTGCACTCGACCGAGATCAACCAGGCTCGGCCGCCGGTTTTCTCGCGTATCCATGGAGATACGAAATCGAATACGAATTTGGCGGTGTTTTCCATGCTCACGTTGGGTAACACCCGCAACTTAACAATTTCTAGTTCGTGCAGCGATTGCAGCCGCTCCATTTCGGGATCGTCGGCATTGATTAAACAGGTGTGGTCGAATTGGTCGGCCAGCCAGTCTTTGACCTCTTTAAAGCCACCAAAGTCGACGCCGAATCCTTCTTCAGATAGGTGCTCACAACCGAACTCTAAAATGAAGCTGCGACTGTACCCATGAATGAACTTACAGTGGCCTTGGTGGCGCCATTGCCGATGGGCACAAGGATAGTCGGCGAATACTTTTCGGGTTACAAATACACTCATTCGGGCGAGTATACGCATGCGCTAGCAAAACGCATCCTTGCCTTTCGGATCCAAGACACAACCTAAAAGCCCATGCTGAAACACTTCAACATCGCTATTGATGATCGCCCCCCAATCACCGGAGATTCGGTGGATACCGTGCTGCGTTCGCTACTAGCGGCGGGAGAGCCCGTGACCTACGGATGCGGTGCAGGCAACTGTGGGTCCTGTCGATACGTTCTTTCCTCGGGCACCGTGGAGTCACGCAACGACTCAATCTTGAGCGCCGAGCAGCGCGCTCGCGGGGAAATATTAACCTGCCAATGCCGCCCCACCAGTGATCTCCAATTGACTTCACCGCAACGCCAAAACACCGATCCTGTCACCTTGGCTGGCACCATTACTCGGGCCGAGCGTCCGACCGCTGATATGGTCAAGTTACGAGTCAAGCTCGAGAGCGTGTTGGACTTTGAACCGGGCCAGTATGGGCTGCTAAAAACGCCGTACGGCCCCGCGCGTCCGTATTCCTTTGCTAGCCCCGGAGGCTCACCGGTTGTCGAGTTTCATGTTCGGGCGTTTGCTGGCGGAAAAACAGGGGTCGGTCTTTATCAAAACGCCCAACGAGGCGACCCGGTTGAGCTGACCGGCCCCATGGGCGAGGCCTATGCCAAGGATTTGAACCGTCCCATCGCACTGATTGCCACAGGGACCGGTTTGGCGCCGATGAAAAGCGTTCTGGCGCGCCTGCAGCAGATTAATCATGCCGGTCCCGTACGATTGATTTGGGGCAATCGAAGCGAGCAGGATGTTTATGACGAGAAACCTTTGCGGGCCCTGCTGGCGGGCATCGACGACAGTGATTTGAACTTGGTTTTCTCGCAACAAGGGGCCAAGCAGCGCGTCACCGATGTGTTGCCCACGGCCATCCCAAGCTTGATGGGCTGGACGGTCTTTTGCGCCGGCAATCCTGATATGGTGAACGATGTCGAATCAATGGTGGCACTGATGGGCGGGCACCCTGATCATTGGCATGCCGATGCCTTTACTCCAGCAGAGGGATAATCATGTATTTATTCGAACCCCAGGCACGACCGGCGCTAACCGTGCACAACGACGAGCGCTTGTTTCCCATTCGTCAGGTGTATTGCATCGGTCGCAACTATGAGGATCATGCCCGCGAGATGGGCTTTGAGGCCACGCCAGAAGCACCGTTCTATTTTCTCAAACCGGCGCAGAGTGTGTCTCAAGCCACAGAAATTCCATTTCCCCCTGGGACCGAAAAATTGCAGCACGAGGTGGAATTGGTGGTTGCCCTGCGCTCTGGTGGGCATGGCCTGAATGTCGAACAGGCTCGGGAATCGATTGCCGGCTATGCATTGGGGTTGGATCTGACGCGGCGTGATTTACAGAAGATCAATCGTGATCAAGGCCGGCCCTGGGAGATCGGAAAAGTATTTGACCATGCGGCACCCTGCGGGCCGCTGCACCTAATCGAGCAGACCGGCCTGCTGACCGAGGGGCCGATTTCGCTGACGGTCAACGGCGAAACACGCCAGTCCGGTGATTTAAACCAAATGATTCATGGGGCGATCGAATTGATTCAGTTTTTATCCACGCTGCAAACGTTACAGGCAGGTGATTTGATCTTTACCGGGACACCGGCGGGCGTATCTGACCTGAAACCTGGGGATCAATTGCATGCCCAGTGTCAGGGTTTGAGTGATTTCAAAGTCGCGTTAGGAATCTCGAGCGAGGCGCCCTGATTACGCGTTGAACTCGTCCAGTTGGACATGCTTTAGTTCACACACCAATTGCCTGACTTCTTGGGCACCGCGCCAGTTTAAGTGAGGGAATGCTTGGCTGGCCTTTTCTACCAGTGCATCAAATGCCTGTCCACGCTCTTGGCTAATGGAGATCCGTGCGCTGCCTTTGCCTTCCTGCTGGATGACCACCAAGGCGTCCAAGATGTCGGCCAGTTTCAAAAAATGATACAGAAACGCTTGGTCTGCTTGCTTGGCCTGGTCCTCACGTTCTGCCGCGTCCGGACAAATCGCGCGTTCTAGCTGATCGATTGGCGAGGGTTGCCCGGAGAAGTGCTGGCGTAATGCGCGTTTGATGGGCGAGGGCATGTCACCGGTCACGATCTCTGACAAGTCATGGGTCAGCGCCAGTTCGTACAACAGAACCTGCTGCTCGGCGCTAATGTCGGGGTGCACACGAGCGGCGATTTCCCGGGCGTACAAGGCCACCAAGGCGCTGTGCTCAGCAATCGAGGGATAACGGTGGCAATTGACGCTGTGCCAGCGCGTCACGGTTCCAGCAAAGGGTAGGTTACGGATATCAAAGGTAAGCGGACGCATGTTCGTGATATTCCTAGTAAAACAATTGGCGGAAACGATGCCACAGGCCAGTGCAAAAGTCTTAGTCTGACGCTATTCATTTTGAATTGGACCCAGGGGTTAACCGACGAAAAAATAGTCGCGGCGTTTCCTACCAAAGTCCAAATCGTGGCGTATAGTTTTAGTATGTAATGCGGACGCTTTAAGACCAGAACTTTGAAAACGCAATCCATGGAGAACAAATTGAATAACAGGATGCTTACCCTCTGGGATGGCGTCTACTGCGCCTAAGCTATGGTGCCGGCGTAATCTCATTAGCCTCAGTCGAGCGTATCGAGGCACCAGAGGTAAGGTTAATTATGAATGTAGTCTCATGCAGTTTTGATGATCGTCTGGCGAACCGATGGGGGCAGTCACTGAAACTTGTGACCGACGTTTTTCGTACGCCGTCGCTGGAAGCGTTGGAAGCTTATATGGCAGCCACGACGCCTGATTTGGTGATCATGCACATGGACGGTCGGCACATTACAATCGACCACGCAGTTTCTTTTATCCTCGAACGCGATCCCCTGCATGTTTTCATTATTGACGACAGTCCCAACGACGAAGACGGATTGGTTCTGC
>CALKMT010000223.1 GCA_938091715.1 uncultured Litorivicinus sp. | reverse complement strand
TTCAGCAAAATAACTCCTTAGACGAAGGTCTAAATTGAGCCTAGTCTTCGCGGCATTCCAAAGGAGCTCAAAATGACGCCGCTACAGCACGACCAACTTTACCTGCAGGCCCGCCGAGTGGGTGCTCAGCAAACCGCCGCCGCGATTGTCCGCCTGCGGACTCGCGTGTGCTATGCCATCGGCGATCTGACTCGTCTGGCCCTGCGTGCCATGTTTGGACGTCTAGCCGCTTAAACTGCCGCAACATGGGTTGATTTTCTTGGGTCTTGGGCGCAGATTCTGGGGCCTAACGAAAGGACCCCACACCCATGATTGATCTGTATTTTTGGCCCACGCCAAACGGCTACAAGACCGCTCTCTATTTAGAAGAAGCAGGGCTGGACTACAAAGTTATTCCGGTCGACATCGGCGCCGGTGACCAGTTCAAGCCAGAATTCTTGGAGTTCAGTCCGAACAACCGCATGCCGGCCATGATCGATCATGCCCCCGCCGATGGTGGCCAGCCGCAAACGGTTTTTGAATCCGGCGCCATCCTGCATTACCTAGCGACCAAGACTGGCCAGTTTTGGCCCACCCAGCACCGGGACCAAATCCAGGTGATGGAGTGGCTGATGTGGCAGATGGGCGGGTTGGGCCCGATGGCCGGGCAGAACCATCACTTTAATGTTTACGCCCCGGAAACCATTCCCTACGCCCAAAAGCGCTACATCGACGAGACCTCGCGTTTGTATGGTGTGCTGAACAAGCGCCTGGCCGGTCGAGACTTTATTGCCGATGACTACAGCATTGCCGACATGGCCTGCTATCCCTGGGTCAACAGCTACAAGCGTCAATCCCAGGATCTCAACGATTTCCCTCATCTAAAGGAATGGTACCTGCGCATTCAACAGCGGCCAGCCACCCAGGCGGTTTACGCCATGGGCGATGCGATGGGTCGCAAGCCCAGCTTCAGCGACCAGGAAAAAGCCCTGCTGTTCGGCCAGACCAAGGACGACGTTAAGTGACTTGGCAGGCTTGGTTGATCTTTGTCCCGGCCTGTATCGGAATGAACTTCTTTCCAGGCCCCAACAACATGCTGGCCCTGGTCAACGGCACCCAGTCCTCGGCCTGGCGTGCCAGTGTTGCCGGCCTGGCCCGATTGCCTGTGATGGTCGTCATGCTGGTGTTGCTGGCATTCGGACTGGATTGGTTGATGGCCAAGGGCGCCCAGGTGCTGGATTGGATTCGTTACATCGGGGCCGCGTATCTGGTCTGGATGGGGTGGGGCGCCTGGCGCTCGGCCCGGGAGCGGATTCAGTTTGCCACGCCCAGCGATCTGTCTATTCGCGCCATGGCCATCCGCGAGGCGGTCATTGCCAGCACAAACCCGAAACTCTTTCTGATTTTTGGCGCGTTTTTCCCTCAGTTCATTGTCGCCACCCAAGACCCCTCCATTCAGATTTTTTGGATGGGGCTAACCTTTGTGTTGATCGAAATCGCCGCAATCGGCCTGTACGCCTATGGCGGGAATGCGCTCAAACGCTGGCTGGATGGCGAGCGGGGTGGCCGTGCCCTGAAGCGTGGCACCGGAGTCGCTCTGTGGTCCGCTGCCGGGTTGGTGCTGATCAAGTAGTGTGACCAAAAATATTATTTGGTCATAAAAAGATACCACTTTAGTAAAGTGTTCATTTTTGTGTTCGGGCAGGGTAGAATCCTGCGCACGAATTCATGGAGATGAACGAATGATCACGCAAGAAGCTTACGACGCGCATCAGTCCAACTGGAACGATCGCATGGCGCACGCCGAAGAGATGGTTCCCCTGGTCGGTAAAATGGTCCGCGAACGCGGTATCGAGACCAGCGTGTTTGGTCGCTTGCTGGTTAACCGTGGCGTCATCGACATCATCAAGGCGCACCGCTTTGCCCGTCAGGTCGAAAGCGAAGAGCTCAGCGTGTTTGAAACCCTGCCGGTCCTGCGCGCTGTTGAAAAGCTAAACCTAAGGCCTTGTCACATCGATTTGGGCAAGCTGGTCATCCGCCATAAAAAGCTGTTCGCCAACAAATCCCTCGAAGACTTTTTGCGCGACGAATTGGCCGGCGCCAAGTTGCCCCAGGGCGAAGTGGCCAACGAAGCCCAGACCGACGTGGTCCTGTATGGCTTTGGCCGGATCGGTCGTTTGTTGGCTCGCGAGCTGCTGGCTCAGCGCCCTTCAGGTGCAGCGCTTCGTTTGCGTGCCATTGTGGTGCGCCGCGGCGGTGAAAACGACCTGGTCAAGCGTGCTTCACTGCTACGCCGTGACAGTGTGCATGGCTCGTTCAAGGGCACCATCAGCGTCGACCACGAAGCTAACATCATTTACGCCAACGGCACCGCGATTCAGGTGATCTATGCCTCGAATCCCGATGCGGTGGATTACACCCAATACGGCATTCGCGATGCGTTGATCGCGGACAACACGGGCATTTGGCGTGACCGCGAGGGTCTGGCTCAGCACCTGCGTTCACCGGGCGCGGCACGTGTGGTCTTGACCGCGCCAGGCAAAGGCGACCTAAAGAACATCGTGATGGGCGTCAACGACGGCGACATCGATCCCGCGGACACCATTTTGTCGGCGGCTTCTTGCACCACCAATGCGATTACCCCGGTCCTCAAGGCCCTGGATGACAAGTACGGCGTGCCCAGTGGCCATGTGGAAACCGTGCACTCGTACACCAACGATCAAAACCTGATCGACAACTACCACAAAGGGGACCGTCGCGGCCGAGCGGCGCCTCTGAACATGGTATTGACCGAGACCGGTGCCGCCAAGGCCGTCTCAAAGGCTTTGCCGCACTTTGAAGGCCGCTTGACCGGCAACGCGATCCGCGTGCCGACCGCCAACGTCTCGATGGCGATTCTGAACCTGCAACTGGACAACCCGGTCACGGCTGACGAGTTGAACGATTACCTGCGCCATGTGGCATTGCACTCACCGCTGCAAAAGCAGGTCGACTTCACCAACAGCCCCGAGGCGGTCAGCTCTGACTTTGTCGGATCGCGCGCCGCAGGTGTGGTCGATTCATTGGCCACCCAAACCAACGGCAACAGCGCGGTGGTGTATGTCTGGTACGACAATGAGTACGGCTACAGCTGCCAGGTCATCCGGATGATGCGTCGTATGGCCAAGGTCACCCTGCGGGCCTACCCGATCGAAGGCTAGGGTAAACCTCGCAATCCAAGGCCCTGCTCGTCAC
>CALKMT010000222.1 GCA_938091715.1 uncultured Litorivicinus sp. | reverse complement strand
CGCGACGATAAATGCTCTAACTGCGCAAGCTCCACCTGTAACTTTCCTTCATGGGTGCGCGCGCGCTGAGCAAAAATATCTAAAATTAAATCAGTTCGGTCGAGCACCCTGCAACACAAAACTTCCTCTAGGTTACGTTCTTGACTCGGCGTTAGATTGTGATTGAAGATAACAAGCTCGGCCCCATGACCGGCAACTGACGCAACGATTTCCTCGACTTTACCGCTGCCAGCAAAATACTTAACGTCTGGCGCCCTTCTCGATCCGGTGATTAATTCCATCGGGATGCCACCCGCTGAAATCACCAGCTCCTCAAATTCGCGAACATCTTCGGGCGCCCGTTCGCTGCGTAAAACGAGGTGCACCAAGATCGCCCTTTCACCCGAAGAGGGACGCTCAAAAAAAAGCGACACGCTGCGTTAATAGTCGTCGTCGGCGAAATTGCCCTCATTGCCGGCATCGTAACGAGCATCTTGAGGGACGCCAGATGCAGCCACATTAACCACCGGTAACTTGACCGGCCGCGATGGAACAACGGTCGAAATTGCGTGCTTGTAGACCATTTGGCTAACGGTGTTTTTCAGCAACACAACGAATTGGTCAAAGGATTCGATTTGGCCTTGCAGCTTGATGCCGTTGACCAGAAAAATTGACACGGGTACGCGTTCCTTGCGTAGCACGTTCAGGTAAGGGTCTTGTAATGAGTGCCCTTTCGACATGGTTTTGCCCTCTAAAAATGAGTGGTTCTTGGGCGATGTGGGACTAAAAATTTCAATCGTATGAAAAACTGTCCCCAAATCGTTTTTTCATTGTACCCGTTTTCTGCACTGCGGCAAATCGTCAATCGCACCTTCGGCCCGAATCGCCAAGCGCGTCGCAAACCAACCAAGCATTAGCAGCAGACCAACGCCGAAAGCCCAAACATCGATAGCGCCATCAAACAAGTTGCCGACCCAGGATCCGGTCATGACTGAGACCAGCGAGCTGAGTGCCCCGATGATTGCCGAGGCGGTCCCCGCCAAATGCCCCATCGGCTCCATGGCCAGGGCATTTAGGTTGCCAAAACACAGCCCCATGGCAAAAAACATGGGCACCAGCATGATGACAAATCCAGCCAAATTTAGTGGCACCACCAAATTCAGCGCCGCAAAGGTCAAGGCCCAGACGGCCCCAATCAAACTGGCGTTGGACACCATGGCGCGCATGCCAAATTTGGCGACCCAGCGGTTATTGAAATACGAGGCGATACCCACGGCAAAGGCACTGGCCCCAAAATACAGGGCAAAGGCGTCCCCAACCTGAAAATAATCCTGATAGATCTGCTGGGAAGCGACCAAGAATCCCACCAGCCCCCCGAAACAACACCCCACCGCCAGGGTGTAGAACATGGCCGGGCGGTTGCCCAATACCTCCAGTGTCGTGCGCCAAATGGCGCCAGGATTCAGGGGCCGCACCTGGGGCAAGGTTTCGGGCTGACGCAGCGCAACCCAAAGCACCATGGCCACCGCCCACAGGATGTAGCCCAGGAACAGATCACGCCAATCGCCGACCCACAAGACCGCCTGACCGATCATCGGGGCCAACACCGGGACCGCAATAAACACCGTCATGATCAAGCTGGACACCTGGGCCATCTCGACGCCCTTGAAACGATCGCGAATCATGGCGGTGGAAACGATTCGGGGGCCGGCCACCCCCACGCCCTGTAAAAAACGCCCCAGCAAAAGTGCGGCAAAATCGTCCGCTGCCCAGCACAAATAACTGCCCAACAAAAACAGCCCCACTCCGCCGAACAGGGTATTTCGCCGGCCATAGCGATCGGCCAAGGGACCGTAAAAGAACTGCGCCACGGTTAATCCCAAAAACATGACCCCGATCACAAACTGACGCTGATTCGGGTCCGCCACCTGAAAGTCTTGGGCGATCAAACCGAGCGCTGGCAACACCGCATCGATACACATCGCCACCATGGCAATCAGGCTGGCGTTCAAAACAATAAACTCGACTCGACCCACGGGTCGTCTTGGTGTCAGCATACGGGGCTCAGTTCCTGGAGTAGCCTGTGGCAACCACTCATTCCTTTATCGGTGTATTTAAGTACTCAAAACGCGCGATCGAACTGGTCTGGCAGACCTCGCGATCGCTGGCGCTGTGGATGGGGTTACTGACCTTGGTCGCAGGCGTGTTGCCGGCCGCCGTGGCCTACGTTGGAAAGCTCATTGTGGACGCAGTGGTGGCGGCAATGGAAGCCCCTAACGCCAGCCTGACCGATGTCTACACCTATGTGGCCTACGAAGCCGGTTTGGTCATTGCGCTATCCGCCGCCCAACGGGGCTTGGCCGCCGCTCAGTCGCTGCTTCGGGCGCGACTGGGACAACGGGTCAACGAGATGATTCTGGACAAGGCACAGACCCTGTCCCTGGCTCAGTTCGAGGACAGCGAGTTCTACGACAAGCTGACTCGGGCTAGGCGTGAGGCCAGCCAACGGCCCATGGCCTTGGTGGTGAAGACCTTTGGCCTGATCCAAAACGGCATTTCAATTGCCAGCTTTGCCGCACTGTTGATTCAATTCAGCCCATGGGCTCTGATCATTCTGGTCGTCGGTGCGCTGCCCGGCTTTGCCGCCGAGGCCAAGTTTTCCGGGGATGCGTTCAAAATTTTCCGCTGGCGCTCGCCCGATCGACGCATGCAGATGTACCTGGAAACCGTTCTGGCTCGTGAGGACAGCATCAAAGAGGTTCAGCTGTTTGACTTGGGGCCGACCTTGCTGGGCCGCTATCGCACCATCTTTCACAAGCTGTTCAAAGAGGAGCGCTTGCTAACCCTGCGCCGCGAGGGCTGGGGCTTTTTACTGGGTATTTTAAGCTCTGCAGCTTTTTATGCCGCGTATGGCTGGGTGGTGTTCGAGACCGCCACCGGCAAGTTAACCCT
Organism: uncultured Litorivicinus sp.; assembly: GCA_938091715.1. GTDB lineage: Bacteria > Pseudomonadota > Gammaproteobacteria > Pseudomonadales > Litorivicinaceae > Litorivicinus. The sequence continues at coordinate 5,545 of CALKMT010000222.1, read as the reverse complement.
GGGTGAAATGACCATGTACCTGCTGGTATTCAAGCAAGGGCAATCCGCGGTCAGTGCCATGCTGACCTCGGTGTCTGGCATGTACGAGGACAACCTGTACCTGTCGAACCTGTATGAATACTTGGAGCAAGAGACCACCCACGAACCGGGCCATCTAACCGCAGGCGTTCATCCCGGCGATGGCATACGATTTGAAAACGTGAGCTTTTCTTATCCGGGCAGTCAGCAAAGCGCATTGCTGGACATCAATTTACACCTAAAACCCGGCCAATCGCTGGCCCTGGTCGGCGAAAACGGATCGGGTAAAACCACTCTGATTAAACTGATGACCCGACTGTATCAGCCCAGCGCCGGCCGCATCTATTTAGACGGCAGCGACCTGCAAGACTGGAGCGTTCCAGCGTTAAGGGAGCGCGTCGGAGTGATTTTTCAGGACTTCGTGCGTTTTCAGTTGCAGGTCGGTGAAAATATTGGTGCCGGCGACGTTGGACACTTTACCGATGCCGATCGTTGGAAGACCTCGGCGGACAAAGGCCAGGCCTCGCCGTTTATCGAAAAACTCAGCGACGGCTATACCACCCAACTGGGTCGCTGGTTCAAGGATGGGCAGGAGCTGTCGGGTGGACAGTGGCAGAAAATCGCCCTGAGCCGGGCTTTCATGCGCGAGGGGGCGGATCTCTTGGTGCTCGACGAACCGACCGCCGCCATGGACGCCCAAGCCGAAGCGGATATCTTTGCCCATTTTCAAGACTATGCGGCCAACAAAATGGCCATTGTGATCAGCCACCGCTTTTCCACCGTGCGCTACGCCGATCAAATTGTCGTCATGCAGGGCGGCAGAATCATGGAGCGCGGGGATCATGCATCGCTGATTGCGTCGGATGGCCGCTACGCCCATTTATTTAATTTGCAGGCCGCGGGATATCGCTAGACAAATCGAGTCGCAAATACGAAACTACCAAGGTATGCGGGAGAGTCGACAGCTAATTAGATGTCGCGCCGAAGGAGCAACGACCCCGGAATCTCTCAGGCCAACGGACCGCATGCAACACTTAAACATCTGGAGAGCGGCGTTAAAACGCCCACCGAAGGAGCAACCCCTAGGCCTACTAGGGCAACACTCTCAGGTACCGTGACAGAGGGGCTATCGCACGAGTTCGTGTGTCTGTTAGCGGAGCAATAGATGAAAATAGCAGTACTCGGAGCCGGAATCACCGGCTCAACCACCGCCTACGCATTGGCCGACAAAGGCCATGACGTGACCCTGATCGACCGCCAACGCTATGCCGGCATGGATACCAGTTATGCCAATGGCGGCCAGCTGTCTGCCTGCAATGCCGAAACCTGGCACCACCCCAGCACCCTGGTTAAAGGAATCAAGTGGCTGTTCGCCAAGAACGCGCCGCTAAAACTTGACCTGACGCCCTCATGGCACAAGTACAGCTGGTTCGCAGAATTCCTTTACGCCATGCGTTCATACGAGGCCAACACTGTGCACACCGTGCAGTTGGCACTGGCCGCACGAGAGCACCTGACCCGTATGGCAGCCGAAGGTGGCTTTGAATTTGACCGGGTCAACCAAGGCATGATGCATATCTGCGGCACTCAAAAGGGCTTTAACCACGGCCTGAAGGTCAACAAGCTGCTACAAAAAGGTGGCCTGGAGCGGCGCGTTATTACTGCGGATGACATCAAGTCCACTGAGCCCACTCTGCAGGGCGATTTTGTCGGCGGATTCATGACCGACAGCGATTTCACCGGTGACATTCACAAGTATTGTCGCGGCGTCACCGCGGCCTGCGAAAAACGTGGCGTAACCACCAAGTTCGGGCGCAGCGTTGTTGATCTGGTGACCAAGAACGGCGTGTACGTGACTTATGAGGACGGTGATCAAGACCACTATGACGCCATCATGGTATGTGCCGGCGTCGGCAGCCGTGCCATCGCCCGCAAGCTAGGGGATCGGGTCAATATCTATCCGGTCAAGGGCTACAGCATCACGGTCAACCTGGACGAGGAATCGCAGAGCGCGGCGCCTTGGGTCAGCCTAAACGACGACGACGCCAAAATCGTCACCAGTCGCCTGGGTGCTAATCGTTACCGGGTAGCCGGCACCGCCGAATTTGCCGGTTACAACAAGGACATCCGCGCCAATCGGATCCAGCCCTTGGTTGACTGGACACGACGCTATTTCCCGGGCATTAACACCGACCAGGTGGTGCCTTGGGCCGGCCTGCGTCCAATGATGCCTGACATGATGCCCCGGGTCATGAAAGGCCAGCGTCCTGGGGTGTATTACAACACCGGCCACGGGCACTTGGGCTGGACCTTATCCGCCGCAACGGCGTACATGGCCGCTGAAATGGTCGACTAGGCTCACAACCCCGACGCTGTGTCTTTTACTGGACCGGCGTTGGGTGTAACTTTAGACACGAAAATAACTAGGAGCTTCCCCAAATGTTGCGTAAAGCATTATCCCTGGCACTGGGTGCCGCTATGTCGGTTAGCGCGATGGCCGCTGACCTGAAACCCGCCGTCGTATACGACCTGGGCGGCAAGAACGACGGTTCATTTAACTTCGCAGCCTTTACCGGCGCAGAGCGTTTCAAAGACGAGACCGGCGTTGAGTATCGCGATTTTGAAATCCAAAACGACGCTCAACGCGAGCAGGCGCTGCGTAACTTTGCCCGCAAAGGCTTTAACCCAGTGGTCGCGATCGGCTTTAGCCACGGCGCTGCGGTGGAAAAAGTGGCCGCTGAATTCCCTGACACTCAGTTCGGCATCGTCGACATGGTTGTGGGTCTGCCCAACGTACGCTCAATCCTGTTCAAAGAGCACGAAGGCAGCTACTTGGTTGGCTTGATGGCTGGCATGGCCTCGGACAGCAAGAAAGTCGGCTTTGTCGGCGGCATGGACATCCCGTTGATCCGTCGTTTTGAGTGCGGTTACAAGCAAGGCGCAACCGCGGCCGGTGCAACCGAGGTGTACGGCAACATGACCGGCAACACAGGCGCAGCATGGAACGACCCCGTAAAAGGTGGCGAGCTGACCAAGTCGCAGATTGACCGTGGCGCGGACGTTGTATTCCAAGCCGCAGGCGGCACCGGCTTCGGTGTTCTGCAGGCCGCAGCTGACGCAAACATTCTGGGTATTGGTGTTGACTCGAACCAAAACGGATTGCACCCCGGCCAGGTCCTGACCTCGATGCTAAAGCGTGTTGACGTTGCGGTTTACAACGCATTCAAAGACTACCAAGACGGCAACTGGAGCACCGGCTTCAGCGTATTGGGTGTCGCCGAAGGCGGTGTTGATTGGGCCCTGGACGACAACAACGCAAGCCTGGTGTCAGCCGACATGAAGGCTGCCGTCGAGCAAGCCAAAAACAACATCATCAACGGCAACCTGCAGGTTCATGACTACATGAGCGACAACAGCTGCCCGCTGTAATCGCCCACCGTTGAATCATCCGATGCGTCAGCTCCTTTGCGGGTTGACGCATTTTTTATGGGTAACACGATGACCGCACTTGAACTGATCGGTATCAGCAAAGCCTTTGGCCCCGTCCAGGCCAACCAAGACATTAACCTGGCCGTCCAGACCGGCACCATCCATGGCATTGTCGGGGAAAATGGCGCCGGCAAGAGCACGCTGATGTCCATCATTTATGGCTTTTACGAGGCCGACAGCGGGCAGATTCGCGTCAAGGATCAGGACGTCCTGATTCGCTCCAGTGCCCAAGCCATCGCCCTAGGCATTGGCATGGTTCACCAGCACTTTATGCTGGTCGAACCCCTCAGCGCACTGGAAAATATCGTCCTGGGCATGGAAGGGGGATTGACCCTGAAAGTTGGCCTGGACAGTGCACGAACGAAACTCGCCGAGTTGCAGCACGAATACGGGTTGAATGTGGACCTAGAGGTCCCGGTTGGGGAATTGCCGATCGGCGCACAGCAGCGAGTCGAAATCCTAAAGGCCCTGTATCGCGATGCCGAGACCCTGATTTTGGATGAGCCCACCGGGGTTCTGACCCCTGAAGAGGCGGATCAGTTATTCCGTGTGTTGGGCCGCCTAAAAGAGCAAGGCAAAACTGTCATTTTGATTACCCACAAGCTGCGGGAAATCATGGCCATCACCGATCGGGTATCGGTCATGCGCCGCGGCACCATGGTCGAGACACTGGACACCGACGCCACCACCACGGATCAGTTGGCCGAGCTGATGGTCGGGCGGGATGTCAGCTTTAGCCTGGACAAAGCCGCCTGCCAGCCCGGCGCGGTCAAGCTCAAAGTCAACGATTTGAACTACACCGACGAGACCGGCGTGCAGCGCCTGCACAACATCGAGTTTGAACTGCGGGCGGGGGAAATTTTGGGCATTGCCGGGGTTTCCGGTAACGGCCAGTCCGAGCTTTTGGAAATCCTCGGTGGTATGTACACGGCCCAGACCGGCCAGTTGCAGTTGGACGGCAAAACTGTGGATCTTAGTCTGCGGTCGAACCCTACTCGGCGGCGAGAAAAGGGCTTGGGTCACGTCCCCGAGGACCGCCAGCGCATGGGGCTGGTGACACCCTTTGAGGCCAACGAGAATACGATTCTGGGCTATCACCACCGGGTACCGGGCCAAGCCTTTATGCGACGCTCGCAACTGATTGATCTGACCCAGGACCAGATGGAGCGCTACGACGTTCGCCCGCCGAACCCCAAGCTGAAAACCGCGAACTTTTCCGGGGGCAATCAGCAAAAATTGGTCATCGCCCGAGAGATCGAGCAAGACCCTGACGTGCTGATGGTCGGCCAGCCGACCCGAGGCGTGGATATCGGCGCCATCGAAGCCATCCACACCCGCCTGTTAGGACTGCGCAGTCAGGGCAAGGGGATTTTGTTGGTCTCGGTCGAGCTGGACGAGATTCGCGCCCTGGCGGATCGTGTATTGGTGATGTACGACGGGCGAATCATGGGCGAAGTCAGTCCAAGCGCCAGTGACGCCGAAATCGGCCAGCTGATGGCCGGTGTTGTACCCGCCTAAGTCGCTCGATTAAGTCGGGTCGAGGTCAAACGCTGCGGGCAGCAATTGGCCCAGGGTAAAACTCTTTTCCTGGCCGGCAAGATTGGCACACACGACCTGAGTATCGGCGTCGCCAAACTCGGCCAAGCGCTGACGGCAGCCGCCGCAGGGCGTCAAAAACCCTTCGCCCTGTCCCAGCACATAAACCCGGGCTAGCCGGGCCCCAGGGCTGGCCATTTGCATATGTGCAAGCGCACTGGTCTCGGCACACCAGCCCTCGGGATAGCTGGCATTTTCCATGTTTGCACCGGAAAAACACTGGCCGTCCAGGGTCTCGATGGCCACCCCGACATGAAACTGTGAATAAGGGGCGTGGGCGCAGGCCCGGGCCTGTTCCGCCAGTGTCCGTAGATCGCTCATTATCGCTCCTTTACGTAGGGGACGCCGCCGGCTTTGGGCGGTGTCGCACGTCCGACAAATCCCGCCAACAGCACCACGGTCAGAATGTAGGGCAGCGCCTGAATAAAGGTCACCGGCACAT
>CALKMT010000221.1 GCA_938091715.1 uncultured Litorivicinus sp. | reverse complement strand
GGCAGCCTTCAGCGGGCGCGCTGCCATTGGGTTAGGGCTCAGCATTGCCGCTGTAACCTGTGTGTTGACGCTGATGTTTCGGGCCACCTTTGCGGGCCTGTATGGCGCGGATCCCGAGGTCACCGCCTTGGCCACGGCCCTGATGGTGTTCGCTGCCATCTACCAGCTTCCGGATGCGATTCAGGTCATCGGCGCCGGCGCATTGCGTGGATGGGAAGATAGTCAAGGGCCGCTGTGGGTCGCGTTGGCCTCCTATTGGTTGGTGTGCCTGCCCGGGGGGCTGTGGCTGGGCCGTGGATCCTTTGGCGGTCCGGGCATTGGACCCAGTGGATTTTGGATTTTTCTGATTGTCGGCCTAACGCTGGCGTCCCTGGGTATGTTGCTACGACTCAGGGTTGTCCGCCGCCGAGCCTCTTGAATTGCCCCATCCGGCGGCCACCTAGTGAATATGAAACTGACTTTGGCCTTGTCGCTGGCGATTGCGGCGCTGACCTGGCTATTTTGGCCGACCGAATCCGCAGCTGAGCGCTTGCTGGCGGACTATTCCAATCGCTTGGCCCGCACCCTTGAGACACCGATTGACCTGGCGCCCTTCCAGCCCAAACGTTTGTTAAGCCCATTGGAGCAACGCAAGCAGGCCGAGCCCAAGGCGCGCTCATCCCTGGGCAAAGTGCTGAGTCTGGGCCAATGTGGCTTGGTTCAAGATCTGGCTCGGGTTAACAACAGCCTAGGCAAAGTGGCCCCCGCCAGCGAACGCCTCTTGATGACCCAGCGGCTGTTGCACACCGCCCAACAGTGCACGCCCGAGGACCCGCAAATCCAGGCCGAGCTCGATCGCTTGATCGAACATCGCCAGGCGCTATGGCCGGTGCTGTTAAACAATGCCCTGGTCGCCGGGCCTGAGTGGTCCGCTCACTTCAAATCCTCAACCGCGCCCTTGGGTCCCGAGGCGCCAGTGGACTACCACTTGGACGCCCTCTTGGCCTGGATTGACGGGCAGGCGATGGATCAACCCGACACCGGTGGACAACTAAACGATCTGCTTCAAGCCTTGAACCGCTCGACTCAGGGCGGCGCTGCCCTGCAAGCGATGGCCTTGGTCGATCAGCAACTGCCGCCGATGACCCAGGCCCTTCAGCGTAGCGAGATTTGCCAAGGACCCCGAGGGGTCGAGCAACGCCGCTTGGCGCAACAGGTGTTTTCCAGCCAATACCTGGAGCGAATTCAGCCCTGGTTGAGCACCCTGACCAAGGCCCTGCGTCCGATTTATGCGGTGCCCGTTCAGACGCCCTGGCGTGCCACACCGATCCCCTGGGCGCAATGGCAAACCACGACCCGGGAACATGCCTTGGCCTGGCGTGATTTGTTAGGGCGTTGTGGTCTTAGTCCTCCTGGGGCGGGTTAACGCCTGCGGGTCTTCTATACTCCGGGCGTGAGTACTGAAAATTCTATTATCAATCTGGATTCAAAGCGCGCTGCCCGTGCGCCAAAGCCATCGCGTCTGGTGCCGGAGCTGGACGGTTACACCTGCTTAGTGGACTTGGGAGTCGGACACGAACCGACCCATAGCCATCCGCTGCTGGCCTGGTCTTTGATGGAGGACGGCTCGACCAGTGGCCTGATTCTGTTCAATGGCACCCTGTTCCCAGTCCAGCAATTGGCCCACCGTCTGCAAGGCTATTGTGACCCAGCCCGGCGTACCTGCCAGCCCCACCCGCCGGCGTTCGTTAAGGCCGGTTTGACCGCCGCCCGGGATCATTTTGAGCCATCCCAAACCCAACAATGTCCAGACATGGCCGAGCTGCAAGTCGCAATATGGCATCGATCCGCATGGACCTTTAAACGGTTAGAAATGTGGCACCTGCAGGATGGGGATATTGCCCCGATGATCGATTACCAACGTCAGACCCAGGAGGGTCCGATTTCGATCCGCGTCGATGCGCGCCGATACGCTGGTTTTGCGGGGCTGCTGACCTTGGGCCAGGTTGGTCAAATCAAGGCAGGCGGGCCAATTCAATTAGACTTTTACGGGCTGCTGGCGCGTTATCGGACCTGAATCAAAAACACCCAGTCCGTGGCGCTATTTTCATGGGAGATCAGGGTATGCCCCATGGCCTGACAGTACTTGGGGATATCACGCAAAGCTGCCGGATCGGTGCTGATCAATCGCACCCGATCGCCGCTTGAACAGCTTTCTAAGTGCTCGCTCAGCAGCATGATGGGTTCCGGGCACCAGGTTCCACTGGTATCAAGGTTGCTCTCACTCACAAGGCAGATATTCTCCTGTTTTCATCATACTTTAGCCCTGAATCCGGCTAACCCTTTGGACTATTCGGCACGAATGTCGTAATTAGTTCACATACAGCGACTAGGTTCTTGTCGGTTAGGCCGATGAGAAGGTCGCAGAACGCAATTTTTATTGGGACGACTGGCACGATGTCAGGCTTGATTCTTTCAGGATCAACGTCGCTAGGGAATCCTTCGATGCATGAATGGACGCATTCATCAGAAGCTTGGAGGAACAATGGGAAAAAAAGTTGCATTAGTCACCGGCGGTACTGGTGGGATTGGATCGGCCATTTGCCATGAATTGGCCACTCAAGGGTTTACCGTAGTCGCAGGCTACAACAGCGGCGGCAACCACGAGAAAGCGCAGAAGTGGAAGGCAGAACAGGCCGAACAAGGTTTTGACATCGACGTGGCGTACGGCGATGTGTCCGACCCTGACAGCTCAGAGCAGTGCGTCAGCGGCATATTGGAAAAGCACGGATCGATTGATGTGTTGGTTAACAACGCGGGCATCACCCGGGACTCAACTTTTCGTAAAATGACCCTAGAGCAATGGGACGAAGTCATGAACGCGAACCTGCGCAGCGTTTTCAACATGACACGTCTGTGCATTAACCCCATGCTGGAAAGCAAGTGGGGACGCGTCATCAACATCTCATCTGTGAACGGTCAAAAAGGCCAGTTTGGCCAGACTAACTATGCGGCGGCCAAGGCCGGCATGCACGGTTTTACCAAGTCATTGGCCCAAGAAGTCGCCGCCAAAGGCATCACGGTCAACACGATCAGCCCAGGTTATGTGCTGACGTCCATGGTGGCCGCGATCGGTGACGAGATTTTAGACAAGATCGCAAGCACGATCCCGGTGGGTCGCTTGGGCCAGCCCGAGGAAATTGCCTGCGCCGTGGCTTACCTATCCAGTGAGCCTGCGGGCTTTATTACCGGCTCCAACCTTGCCATCAATGGCGGTCAACACATGTTCTAGGACGCGTGAGCGTCACCCGGCTGGGGTTTCCCGGCCGGGACTCTGTGACAGGAATTTCTGATGCGTAAAGACATCTTTGTGTTAGGCGCTGTTCGAACCGCTATCGGTACCTTTGGCGGGGCGCTAAAAAATACCACGCCGATCGAGCTGGCCAGCCAAGTCGTGGCTGAGTCAATCGCCCGGGCAAAGGTCGATCCCGAGTCCGTAGGCCATTTGGTGATGGGACACGTGTGCAACACCGAGCCCAAGGACATGTACTTATCCCGCGCGTCCGCAATCCATGGCGGCCTGCCCGAAACGACTCCGGCGTTTAACCTAAACCGGCTGTGCGGCAGTGGCTTGAGTGCGATTATTGCCGCCGCACAAATGATCAACGAAGACCAGGCCGAGGTCACCATTGCCGGTGGCTCAGAGGTCATGTCCCGCGTGCCCCATTGGTTACCGACCCAGCGATTTGGCCAAAAAATGGGCGATTCGGTGCTGGTCGATGCGATGCTAGGGGCGTTAAGCGACCCCTTTGACAATCAACACATGGGCGTAACGGCAGAGCGTGTGGCCGAGCGTCATCAAATCAGCCGCCAGGCGCAGGATCGGTTGGCCGCAGAGAGCCATCGACGGGCGCATCAGGCCATCAGCGAAGGCCGCTTTGAACAACAAATTTTGCCGATCGAAGTGCGTCAAGGCCGGAAAACACAGCTGTTGTCAATCGACGAGCATGTCAAAGCCGAGACCACCGAGGAAAGTCTGGCCGGCTTACGTCCGGTGTTCCAAAAAGACGGCACCGTGACCGCAGGCAATGCATCCGGTATCAACGATGCCGCGTGCATGATGACCTTGGCCAGCGACAGCGCGGTCAAAGCCCAGGGCCTAACCCCGCAAGCGCGCTTGGTCGACTATGCCTTCGTGGCCTTGGATCCCAAGGTGATGGGGCTCGGCCCGGTGCCAGCCACGCAAGCCTTGCTAAAACGAACCGGCCTACGCACCCAAGACATTGATGTGTGGGAAGTTAACGAGGCCTTTGCCGCCCAGGCGCTCGGCGTCTGCCACGGCCTGGATTTAGATCCGGCGCTGTTGAACCCGAACGGCTCTGGGATCAGCTTGGGCCATCCAATTGGTGCCACCGGTGCAATCGTGTCGACCAAGGCCATTTATGAATTGCATCGGACCGGCAAGCGCTATGCGATCGCCACCCTATGCATCGGAGGCGGCCAAGGGGTCGCCGCCCTATTTGAGAGAGTTTGATAATGAACGCACCCAAGGATCCCAACCACTTGTTCAACGAATTGAACGAGCAAGCCCAACAACTGATGGAGCGGTTTTCAAGCGCTGAAAGCGCCGAGGCCATTCAAGGGCTGAGCCAGGCATGGACCCAACTTGCCACCAGCAGTTGGCAAAACCCGGCCCAGTGGATGGATAACCTAACCGAGTTTCAACGCCAGCAATTGAACCTGTGGCAGAGCATGATGGGATTGGGTGAAATGCCCAAGGACCGACGGTTCAAAGCTGAAGAGTGGAACGATCAGCCGGTCTATGACTTTATTAAGCAGAGCTACTTGCTGACCAGTGACCTATTGAATCAGTGGGCCGAAGCCGTCCCGGGTGACGAGAAAGAAAAAGAAAAGCTGCGTTTTTATACCCAAAGCTATATCGATGCGATGAGCCCGACGAACTTTGCCGCCACCAATCCTGAGGTCATGAAAGAGGCCATGGAAAGCGGCGGCCAGTCGCTGTTGAACGGCTGGAAAAATTTGCTGGGCGACCTGGAAAAGGGCCGCATCACGATGACCGACGAGTCAGCCTTTGAAGTTGGCACGAATCTGGCCGTCACCCCAGGGGCAGTTATCTATAAGAACGCGTTGTTCGAATTGATCCAGTACAGCCCAACGACCCCCGAGGTAAACAAAAAACCGCTGTTGGTCGTGCCCCCTTGCATCAACAAGTTCTACATCTT
>CALKMT010000220.1 GCA_938091715.1 uncultured Litorivicinus sp. | reverse complement strand
CCTCTGACTGGCGCTTTAACCTAACCCGGCCGTTGAACGGATTTCAGGGCGTCGCGAACTTTCCAAGCCAACTGAATTCACCATTTTCCAATGCCGATCACGATCCAGACGCATTGGTCATCCTCGGCATGGACAGCGATTCGGCGGTGGCCATCCAGCTCGAGGGGGCCGGCGAGCTCACCCTGTCACAGCCCCATGACTTCGCCCAAGGCCAGGTGTTGTTTGCGGCCAATTGTGACACGGGTGCCTTGTTCCAGGTGTCCCATGACGATGTCGGCAGTACCCGATTGCAGCACCAAGTCGTGGCCACCTTGAGTCCGGGAAACTGTGCCAATCGCCTGGGCGGTACCTGCGCTGCACCGGACAATGCCGGGGTCGCATTGGGTGGGGCGGTGATGCCCCTGCGGGCTCGGGCCTATTATCTGTCCGCGGATGTGAACGGCATCCCAGGGCTGTACCGCGCCGAGGTCAGGGCTAATGGAGCGGTGGATCGCGACGAGTTGGTCCCGGGGGTCGAGGACCTACGTATTTACTTTGGCCAAGACAGCACCGGGGATGGTGTGCCGAATCGATACCTGCGGGCAGGCCAAGCAGGCTTTAATCCAGACTTGGCCGTCAGCGTACAAATCCACTTCCTGCTGCGCACCTTGATCGAGCCTGATGGGCAAGTAAAACCCTACAGTTTTGATGGTGCCGCGGTAACACCCAGTGACGGACACCTGCGCCGCGAGGTCAGCTTAACCATCGGCCTCAGGAACCGTCTATGAGGCGTCAGCGGGGCAGCGTGCTGATTGTCAGCCTGGGGATGTTGGCGATCTTGACCCTAATTGGTCTGTCCGGTGCCAACACTACCGTCTTGGAGGAACGCATGGCCGGACATTTCCGTGATCAGCGGGTCGCCTTTGAAGCGGCCGAGGCGGCCTTGACCGACGGCGAGAATTGGATCGAAGAAAACGACCTTGCTGCCATCGCAGGACCAGGCTCGGCGTGTATTGCCGGGCAGTGTTTTGCGGCGAGCTGTCCGTCTGGTCTGTGCTTTAACGGCACCCTGGGCAATACCTACAACGCCTGTTCGCACGTACCCACCGCCAACCCGGTCTGGGATCGCGACAACGCGCTGGATGTTTGGAATACCTCGGGCCGTCACCGCGCGGCGAGCAACAACGCGCAATTGACGGGCTCGGTCGGCGGTGCCCGCTATGTCATCGAGTTCTTGTGTTTTTTACGCCTCGATCCATCCGCACCCCTGACTTCGGAGCTGCATGGATCCGCGGCGTTTTTTCGTGACTACGCCGAGGTATATCGCATTACAGCGATGGGGTTTGGTGCTACGCCCAACGTGCGTTCAGTCGTTCAATCCACCTATCGAAAGGTTCGCTAAATGAAAGTCTTATGGGCTGGCGCCTCACTGATCCTCGCGACACTGCCCGCGGTTGCGGTCAACACCAGCTCAGACTATCGAGCATTGCCGGCCGTACTCAGCGGGGCAGGCACGCCGATTGTGATGCTGGCGATGAGCCAGGACCATCAGTTGTTTTACAAGGCCTATACCGACTGGGATGACTTGGATAACGACCCCCTGTCCCAGCCAGAAACCAGCTATGAACACAGCATTGAGTACTACGGATATTTTGATTCGGACAAGTGCTATGTGTATGACGCCAGTCAGGAAATTTTTCGCCCCGACGCCCTGACCGCAGATCGTTACTGCACTGGCACCGGCCAATGGGCCGGAAACTTTTTGAACTGGGGCAGTACGGCTCGCATCGATGCGGTGCGTAAAATTCTATACGGCGGCAGCCGGGTGGCCCGTCGCTCCAACGGCGAATGGGTGCTAGAGCACCAATGGCCCGATGCGGTGTCTGCGCTTCCCACCGCCACGGTACTCGAGCGAACCTACCTGCCCAACGATGCCCACAGTTTTGCCAAGTATTATGCCGGGCGCGATCTGGGCGGTGGGGTCAATGATATCTCTCGATTGACGCCGTTTAGTCCGCCGCTCAGCGGGGACTCGGACCAGGTCGGGATTACTTTGTGCAATACCACCCGGGATACCTCGGGCTTTTCGCAAAACTCTACCGCTCCCCCGCGCATAGCCATGGCCCGGGGCAACCACAGCTTGTGGAATGCCAACGAGCGCTGGCAATGCTTGTGGTCAAACGAGCAAAGCGCCAGCAACGGCAACGACCCCGCGCTCAGCGGTATTGATGCCAGTGCCAGCTCGCCATCCCTGGCCGATCATTCCAGTAATGCGGACTACACCGCGCGAGTCGAGGTCTGTGTGGCCGGGCTAATCGGCAGTGAGCGGTGTAAGCAGTATCCGGATGGCAGCCTAAAGCCGGTCGGCTTATTGCAGGAATACGGCGACGATGACCGGGTCTGGTTTGGATTGATGACCGGCTCATATCGGGCCAATAAATCCGGCGGCGTGTTGCGCAAAAAACCCGGCAGTCTCAGCGACGAAGTCGATACCGGTGGCTCAGGGCGCTTTTTGCCCTCGCCCTCAGCGGGCCACATCATCACAGCAATCGATTCCATGCGGCCTTATGGCTACGCCTACAGCAATGGCATCTACAACAGCGGCGACAATTGCTCGTGGGGACGCAATGCCTTTGATAACGATCAATGCCGTAACTGGGGCAATCCGTTGTCTGAAATCGTACTGGAGTGTTATCGCTATTTAGCCGGCGCCAGCCCTACGTCCGGTTTTGCCGCCGAGGATGCGCTGTTACCCAATCTAGACGCGGACAGCCCGCTAAGGGATCTGATCAGCGCCAGTTGGCAAGATCCGCTCACCGAAGCGAACAGTTGCGCCAAGTTGAACGTTATTGCCTTCAACGCATCCACCAGTTCATACGACACCGATGAGTTGTCCGGGGTGATCGATCTAAATACAGCCCAAAGCGCAGACCAATTAACCGACCGGGTGGGTGCCGGTGAGGGTTTGCACGGGCAATCCGCCTTTGTCGGTCGTGTGGATCAAGACACCAATGAGCTGTGCACCCCGAAAACCATTGACGCCCTTAGTGAAGTCCAGGGCACCTGCCCCGATGCGCCCCGATTAGCGGGCGGCTATCAGCTCGCAGGCTTGGCCCACCATGTCAGTCAGGTCGACGTCCGGCCGCCTCAATCGCCGACACAGGACGATTACCCGGGGGATCAATCCATCACGACTTATGGCGTTGCCCTGACGCCCACCTTGCCCAAGGTTCGAATTCCCGTACCCGGCTCTAACCCACAGCGGTTCGTGACCCTGCTGCCGGCCTGTTTCAACAGTGACGTCGGTGGTAATTGCGGATTGGTCGACTTTAAAGTGACCGAGCTGTACTCCGAAACCAATGGGGTCGGCACCGGGGCCTTTTACGTCAACTGGGAGGACTCGGAACAGGGCGGCGACTACGATCAGGATATGTCCGGAATCCTGAGTTACTCAATCGATGTGGATTCGATTGATGTGACGACCCAGCCATTCGCCCAATCGACCGGGTACGACATGGGTTTCGGCTTTGTTATCAGCGGAACCACTCAAGACGGATTCCATGCGTACACCGGGATCAACGGATTTACCTGGTCCAACTCAACCGGCGCACCAGGCTGCAGTAACTGCCAAGTCAACGGCTCACAAAGCCATCGGTTTACCCTTGGCGATGCGTCCGCCAGCCTGTTGCAGCAACCCCTGTATTACGCTGCCAAATGGGGCGGATTCGCTGATTCAGACGGGGATGGCACACCGAACTTGGTGCCCGAATGGGACCGTAAAGACAACTCGACCGGCGCTTTTGCCCCGGACGGCATC
>CALKMT010000219.1 GCA_938091715.1 uncultured Litorivicinus sp. | reverse complement strand
GCCTGGGCCCGCCAGCAACTCAAGCAACAAGGCGAGCTGGTCAGCCAGGGCGAGCTCAGCGACAGCAGCAAGTTCAAAGACTACGGCGATTATCGCGAACGGCTGTCCAAAGTCGCGCCACACCGGGCCATGGCCCTGTTTCGTGGCCGGGATGCCGGCGAACTGTCCTTGGCCATCCAGCTTCCCACACCCGAGGGCGAGATCTTGGCCACCCTGGCCAAGCGAATTGATTGCCCCGACAACCCCCAAGCCCGGGGCGCATTGCGTTGGGCTTGGCGCACCAAATTAGTCCCACAACTGGAAAGCGAATGCCTGGCCGATCTGTGGCTTAGATCCGAAGACAATGCCCTGGCGGTGTTTCAGCAGAACCTGCACGATCTTCTGATGGCCGCACCGGCAGGCACACGGCCGACCCTGGGACTGGATCCCGGCATCCGCACCGGGGTCAAGGGCACGGTGGTTAACGAGCATGGGGATTTGATGGCCCACGCCACCCTGTTTCCCCTGGCACCCAAAAACGACACCCGGGGCTTTATCGCTCAGATCCAAGCCTGGGTGGATCAGCACCGCATCGAGCTCGTGGCCGTGGGCAACGGCACCGGGGGGCGGGAAACCCTGGATCTGGTCGAGCAGGCCTTGGCCGAGCGCCCACAGACCCTGGCCGTTAGCGTCAGCGAATCTGGCGCGTCGGTGTACAGCGCCAGCGCCCTGGCCACTCAGGAATTTCCAGATCTGGATGTCAGCTATCGGGGGGCGGTCAGCATCGCCCGCCGCCTGCAGGACCCGCTGGCCGAGTTGGTCAAAATTGATCCCAAGGCCTTGGGCGTGGGCCAATACCAGCACGATGTGAATCAAAATCGCTTGGGCCAGCACCTGGATGCGGTGGTCGAGCGCTGCGTTAACCTGGTTGGCGTCGATCTGAACACCGCCTCGCCTGCCCTGTTGAAACAGGTGGCCGGGGTCGGCCCCGTGCTGGCCGAGGCTATCGTGGCCAAACGCACCGAGCTGGGCGGGTTTTCCGATCGCCAGCAACTGCATGACGTGCGCGGGCTAGGGCCAAAAGCCTTTGAACAGTGCGCAGGATTCTTGCGCATTCGTGGGGGCCGCGAGCCGCTGGACTCCAGCGCCGTTCACCCCGAATCCTATGCACTGGCTCGCCAGGTGCTCAGTGACGCGGGGCTGAGTGCCCAGCGCCTGCCAGCACCGGCGGACAAGCTACGCCAAGTCGACCCGGCAAGTTACGACGCAGGCCATCTGACGTTACAAGATGTGCTAGCCGAGCTGAGCAAGCCCGGGCGGGACCCGCGCCCAGAGTTCAAGCAGGTGCGCTTTAACGATGACATCCGCAAGGTGACGGATTTGAGCCGTGGTCAGGAATTGCAGGGCATTGTGACCAACGTGACCGACTTTGGCGCCTTTGTAGATGTCGGAGTTAAGCAAGACGGATTGGTCCATATCTCTAAACTGGCGAATAAGTTCATCAAGCATCCCAGCGAGGTCGTCAAGACCGGGCAGGCCTTGCAGGTGTGGGTCGAGGCCGTTGATCTGCAGCGCAATCGCATCAGCCTTAGCGCCATTGGTTTGCAAGAGAACGAGTCGAAAAAACACCAACCGAGGACTTCAAAACCGGTGAATACCCCCGCCCGCGGCACCCTTGCGGATGCATTCCAAAAGGCCCGACGCTCATGAAGATCAGCTCGGAACAACTGAATAAATTGGCCCCCAGGGACGATCATTGGCTGAGTGGCATGCGCCGGGGCATCGAGCGCGAAGCACTGCGAGTCACGCCGGAGGGAAAATTGGCCCAAAGCCCGCACCCTTCGGATCTTGGCCCAGCTGCCACGCACGGCGCGATCACTACGGACTACTCAGAATCCCTGATGGAGTTCATCACGCCGCTGTGCGAAACCCCCGAAGAGGCGGTTAACTTTTTAGAGGACGTGCAGCGCGAGACCCTAAAAGCCATGGGGGACGAGCTGCTATGGCCCAACTCCATGCCCTGTTGGTTACCCGACGTCGAGGAAGATATCCCGCTGGCGTATTACGGCGATTCTGACATCGGCCGTCTGAAAACTATCTATCGTCAGGGCCTGGCACATCGCTACGGCCGGCGCATGCAGACCATTGCCGGCATTCACTACAACTGGTCATTGCCCGACGCCGCGTGGCAGGACATTACCGGCTTGGCCGATCCCCGAGCGGCACGGGACCGTGGTTATTTCCTGACCCTGCGAGGGTTTCGTCGCAACTACTGGTTGTTGATGTGGCTGTTTGGCGCCAGTCCCGCCATGGATCGCAGCTTTTTCGGCGACACCGAGCGCAGCAACGCCAGCCGTTTGGTATCCGGCGCAACCAGCTTGCGCATGTCGGATCTGGGCTATCACAACAAGGCCCAGCAAACCCTAGGGATTTGCTTCAACGCCTTGGAAACCTATACCGAAAGCCTGTCCCAGGCGGTCCACCAACCCTGGCCGGACTATCAGCAATTCGGCACCGAGCACAACGGCGAATGGCAGCAACTGAGCGACAATTTGCTGCAGATAGAGAATGAGTACTACTCCGTGGTGCGCCCCAAGCAATTGCAGGAATCCGGCGAACGGCCGGTCAAAGCCCTGCGCGAGCGCGGTGTCAGTTGGTTAGAAGTCCGTTGCCTGGACATCGACCCCTGGGCCCCGGCGGGCATTAGCACCAGCACCATTCGATTCCTGGACTGCTTTTTATTGGCCTGCGCCCTGTCAGAAAATCCCAGGGTCAGCAGCGAAGAGTGCGACCAGTTAGAGGAAAACCAACACCGGGTGGCGACCGAGGGCCGTACCCACGGCCAGCGCATCTGGGTGCATGGCGAGCAGCGCAAGCTAAAGGACGCCGCGCAGCACATCTTGAAAAAGTGTCGCCACGTGGCCGAACTGTTAGATGCCCATGAAGGGGGCGGCGCGCACCTGGCCGCTATCGACGAGGCCGCCGAGCATTTAACCCTGCCCAAGGGACTGCCCAGCGCGCGGATTGAGCGCAAGGTGCACGAAAAAGGCTATCTGAACTGGGCTCTGCAACGGGCGGAAAAGCTAAAGGACCGGCTGCTATCCGGTGAGACGCCCCCCGAACGGTTGCAGGCCTTGGCCGACATGAAGACCCAGGCAATCGCCGACGAGCAAGCCTTGAAGCGCTCGGAACCCGAAGCGTTTAACCAATTCGTCCGGGACTACGTCAACCAACCGACCGACTAGCCCTCGGGAATGATGCCCGCGGGAAACAGCACGGCCCGCACGCAATTGGTACAGCCCTCGACCTCGAGGGCCTGGTTGAATGCCTCGGTCGCCTGTGCGGCTAATTCTTGCCAGCCCGCGGACGATACAAAGACAGAGCGGGGCTGCTGGCTTAACAAACGCTGAAAGGCGTCACGCAGGATC
>CALKMT010000218.1 GCA_938091715.1 uncultured Litorivicinus sp. | reverse complement strand
TGCCCGCCGATTGTCGGGGGCAGAACACAACATTGCTCAATACGAGGATGCAAAAATGACGATTGATTTCACACCCCTATACCGCAGCACTGTCGGTTTTGACCGATTGGCCAACATGCTAGAGGTCGCCGCCCGCAAGGACGTGTCCAGCGGTTATCCCCACTACAACATCGAACTGACCGGCGAAAACCAATATCGAATTTCGCTGGCGGTGGCCGGTTTTGACAAGAACGAGCTGTCACTGGAAACCCGCCAAAACGAGCTGTGGGTCAAAGGCAAAAAAGGCGAGGCGGATTCTGCTCCCCGGCAGTTCTTGCACCAGGGCATTGCCGAGCGCAATTTTGAGCGACGCTTTCACTTGGCGGATCATGTCCGGGTGATTGGCGCTGAATTGGTCAATGGCGTTTTGCACATTGAGTTGGAACGCGAATTGCCCGAGGCGCTAAAGCCACGCACGATCGAGATCAGCGGTGGTGATCAGCCGCCGGCCATCGAAGGCTAAAGCCGACCCAAGAAAGCCCAGCCGTTGCTGGGCTTTTTTATGCCTGTTAGTTGGCCGAGTTTGCGACCTGTGCCGCGACGTCCTCAATCTTTTCCTGGCCCCAGAACACGTGCTCGTCTACCTGGTAAAAGGGACTGCCAAACACGCCTGCGTCGATTGCGGCCTGAGTCTCTTGCGCGACCTGGTCGGGCATGGCAATCGCGGCATCTACGGTGTTCTCGGCGATGGAGTGCTCAGTGGCCAGTTGCCGCAGGGTATCCGCGCTTGAAATGTCCAGATCGCGGGCCCAAACCGCCGCCAACACGGCGCGGCTGACCGCTCCGATATTCATCCCGTTTTCGCGCAAGGTGATTAACCATTGGCAGGCCAAGGTAGAGTCAGTGGGGAAATGAGCCGGTTGCAGGTTTAGGGGTAAACCGTGCTTTTCACTCAGCCGGGCAAGCTCTTGCAGACGGTAGGCCTGACGCTGGGGACTGCGCTGAGGAACCGGCACGCCACCGGTCGCTGCGAACAACGGCCCGATATTGAATGGGCGATAAATAACCGAATCGACCTTCTGTTCCAGGCGGTCGCCGGCTA
This sequence comes from uncultured Litorivicinus sp., assembly GCA_938091715.1. GTDB lineage: Bacteria > Pseudomonadota > Gammaproteobacteria > Pseudomonadales > Litorivicinaceae > Litorivicinus. The sequence goes on along the minus strand of CALKMT010000218.1, from coordinate 12,526 downwards.
AATAGGTGAAGGGGGACAGGGGGGAGAACCAATAGGTCACGGATTTCATTATTTTTCCTAAATTACGGTGGGCTTTTGGATGGCCTCACTATAGGGGCAAGACCGGCCGGCTGCCCACGCTTAATTTGATCTAACCCTATGCCGTTTGCTGATTGCTTAAAAATCAGGTTGAATGCTTAGACTAACGGATAATAAACACGAGGTTGTTATGGTCTCTCCAAGGAACGGATTACTTGGGCTGTGCTTGTTGGTAATGGCGTTGTACAGCGCGTATCAACAGCTCTCGATTGACGCAGCATTGTGGGCGGTTGCCGGGCTCTCCGGTGCCGTGTTGGGTTGGATGTGCGGATCTGGCGCTTGGCGGTCGGTGGGATCTGACCTAGTGGCGGCACTGGTGACGGTCTGCTCGGTTCTGTTTGGTGCCCTGTTGCCTTTATTCTCGCTGTACCAACAATCCGCCATGATGATGCTCCCCGCCGTATTGGGGTTGGGTGTTGCGGTGTGGCTGGGTATGCGCTTCGCCAAGTCCTAAATCGATTATTGGTTGGCGTGATCGGGTTCAGCCTTTAATCTAGCCGGCTTACTAGCTGGAAAACGCCGTGCCCGAATTCGACCAACAACTCGATGCCATCAAAACGCCTCCACACTCGATGGAGGCGGAGCGCGCGGTTCTCGGCGGTCTTTTATTAGAGCCCGGCGTCTGGGAGGACGTCAGCACCGTGCTGGTGTCTGCAGACTTTTATACGCAAGCCCACACGCTAATTTTTGAGGCGATCGAGGACCTGGATCGGTTTGATCAGCCCTTGGACGCGGTCACGCTGATCGAGACCCTGAAGCGCCACGAGCATCTCGACTCGGTGGGCGGGGTCGAATACATCATGGAGCTGGTCGAGGAGACCCCTGGGGCGAGTAACGTCAAGGCGTACGCGCACATCGTTCAAGAGCGCTCCTTGCTTCGTAATATGATCTCTACGGCACGTCATATCGCCGACAGCGCATACAAGCCGGCAGGTCGACAGGCGGCGCAGCTACTAGAAGAGGCCGAGCAAGAAATCTTGCGCATTGCCGAGGCCCGTCCCGGGGCTGGGGAAGCGGTGCAGATCGATGGCGTCCTTAAAGGCGCGCTGGCCAAGATTGAAGAGCTGTTTAAGACCGACGGCAAAATTACCGGCATCACCACCGGCTTTAAGGACCTCGACGAAAAGACGGCAGGCTTGCAAAAGTCCGATCTGGTGATCGTCGCTGGCCGCCCTTCGATGGGTAAAACGACCTTTGCGATGAACCTGGTCGAGAGCGCCTTCATGAATGAAGAGCCCGCTGTGGTCTTTAGCATGGAAATGCCCTCCGAACAGTTGGTCATGCGACTACTCGCGTCCTTGGGTCGAATCGATTCAAGCCGGATGCGCACCGGTGATTTAGAGCCTCAGGATTGGGATCGACTGTCCACGGCGGTTCGATTGATGCAAGGCAAGCCCCTGTTCATTGATGACACGCCGGCGTTGACGCCCACTGATATGCGAGCTCGGGCGCGGCGAGTTGACCGTCAATGCCGGCAAAAATACGGCAAGGGAGTCAGCGTGGTCATGGTCGACTACCTGCAGCTCATGCGAGTGGCTGGCGGTGGTGAGAACCGGACCAACGAGATTTCCGAGATCTCTCGCTCGTTAAAGGCCCTGGCCAAAGAGTTGGACTGCCCGGTGGTGGCGCTCTCGCAGTTGAATCGCTCGCTTGAGCAGCGCCCCAACAAACGGCCGGTTATGTCGGATCTGCGTGAAAGTGGCGCGATCGAGCAAGACGCGGACATCATCATGTTTATCTACCGCGACGAAGTGTACAACGAGGATTCCGAGGACAAGGGCATGGCTGAGATCATTATCGGCAAGCAGCGCCAGGGCTCGATTGGCACAGTTCGCTTGGCCTTTATCGGTAAGTACACGCGCTTTGATGACTTGGCCCAAGGCTATGGAGATTACCAAGCCTGATGCGTCCTCTCGTCGCCCATCTATCCCGCGCGGCACTTCGGCACAACTACCAGCAGTTCCCGCCCAACACTTGGGCGGTGATCAAGGCAGATGGTTACGGATTCGGTGCCGTCGAAGTCGCCAAGACCCTGCCCGACGCCCCAGGATTCGCCGTGGCCTGTATCGAAGAGGCCATTGTCTTGCGAGAAGGCGGAATACAGGGCCCCATTCTGGTCCTCGAGGGGCCGTTCGAGCCGACCGAGTGGATGGACATTGGGGCGTATCAATTGGACGCCGTGGTGCATCGCCCCGAACAACTGGACGGCCTGCTGGAGCTTCGTCAGCGGTCCTGGGCCGGGATCTGGTTGAAAATTGACACCGGCATGCACCGCCTGGGCATGTCCGAACCGGTGGCCCTGACCTGTGCCCAGCGCATTGCGGGTTTGGCAATCCAACGTCGGGTGTGGATGGCTCACTTTGCCTGCGCGGACGATGTAAACGCACAATTGCCGCTGAGTGCTGCGCCTCCTGGTTTTGCGCTGAGTCTGAACAATTCTGCCGCTGGGTTGACCCGCCATGAGTTACCCGACAACTGGTCCCGGGCCGGTATTGCTTTGTTCGGTGCGTCCTCGGTGCAAGGCCGCTCGGCAGATGATTTGGGGCTGCAGTGCGTGCAACGACTGTGCTCGCAAGTGGTTGCCCTGCGCGAGGTGCCGCAAGGTGAATCGGTGGGCTACGGCGGCCGCTGGACAGCATCCCGAGACAGTCGCATTGCCACCTTGCCCGGCGGCTATGCCGATGGATACAGCCGGCAAATGCCCGATGGAACCCCGGTCATGATTCAGGGCCATTTAGCCCCATTGGCGGGCCGCGTTTCTATGGACCGGATCACCGTTGATGTGACAGATTTTCCTGACGTTCAAGTCGGCGCCGCAGCCGAGCTATGGGGATCGCAGGTCTCGGTGGATCAAGTGGCGACGGCTGCCAATACAATTGCCTATGAATTGTTTTGTAACGTGGCCCGTCGCGTGCCGCGAATTTGGAGTGAAGCATGAGTAACTCGCTATCTGACCAGTTGTTAAAGCTGGGACTGGTGGATGAAAAAAAAGCCAAGCAGTCGGCTCACGACAAGCGAGTCAAGAAAACTAAGAAAAAGAAAAGCAAAGAGCCTGCAGGCCCCTCAACCGAGGCCTTGACTGCACAGGCGCATGCTCAGCTGTTGGCCGAAAAGGCCGAAAAAGATCAAGCCCTGGAGGCCGAGCGAAAAACGATTCGCGAACGGGCTGAGCGCTTGGCTCAGGCTCGAGATATCGTCAAGAGTCAAGGCATGCCCAGTAAAGGCGAGGACAAAAAATATCGCTTTACCCACAACAAGAAAATCAAAGAGTTTTGGGTCAGTAATGCCGATTTTGAACGCTTGGCCAAGGGCCTGGTGGGTGTTGTTCAAATGGATAAGCGTTGGTACTTAATAGAGCCCGAGGCCTACGCCCAGGTAATTGAACGGGCGCCTGATTTGCTCGCCTTTAAAGCCCAAGCTGCAGAACAAGACCCTGATGACCCCTATGCGGATTTTCAGATTCCTGATGACCTAGACTGGTGATCTACGAGCTGGCCGCATTGGGGGCGGCAACCTTGTGGGCCTGCACCGCCATCATTTCGACCGGGCCTGCGAAAGCGCTGGGCGCGGTGCACTTCAATTTCTATCGCATGGGCATGGTGCTGTGCATGTTGGTCCTCGGTGCGCTGATCACCGGTGGATTCAACCCCCAGCTGTGGGTACACGCCGATGTCCTGTTGATCAGCGGGTTGGTCGGTATTTTCTTGGGCGACACGCTTATGTTTTCCGGTTTGCGCCGACTGGGCCCGCGTCGCAATCAGGTGCTGTTCGCGACCAATGCGCCGATGGCCGCGTTGATCGGCTGGTTTTTCCTGGGCGAAGCGCTGCCGGTGACTGCGGTTTTCGGGGTCGGGTTAGTGACCTTGGGTGTTGGCGCTGCGGTCTTTTTGGGGCGCCGTAAAGAGGAAACGCACAGTTTAGAAGACACCGACGGGCGTTTGGCCGTGGGGGTCGCGTTGGCGTTGGGTGCGGCCTTGTGCCAGGCACTTGGATTGGTGATCTCCCGGCCGGCCATGGAGGCCGGGGTTGATCCGGTTGCAGCCTCGGTGCTGCGAGTTGGGATGGCCTTTGCCGGGCTGGCCGTGTCGGCCTGGGTGCATCAGCGTAAGTGGCCCGCACTGCCCAATCGCAAGCTATTGATGCAAACCGCGGTCAGTGGATTTCTGGGTATGGGCGTTGGGATGACCTTGGTCCAGTTTGCCCTGATCGGCGCTGAAGCCGGAGTGGTGGCAACCTTGTCCTCGACCTCGCCGGTGTTGATTTTGCCGGTTTTATGGCTGATTTATCGACGTCGGCCTGCTATCGGGGCATGGATTGGAGCAACAACAGCGGTCCTTGGGGCGTCTCTGTTATTTATGGCCTAGTCCTCGAGGGCTTGCGTATACGGCAACAATCGGAGTAGCCTCGGACTTCGTCTTTGGTCGAAGTATTGTCAGGGTGACAAACCAAGCCATCGATGAACAACAAAAAACTATTAAAAAATACAGTTTTAGGAGACCCCATGAAGCTGATTAAAACGACTGCAATCGCGATTGCCACTGCTGCAACTGCATCTGCTGCTCTAGCCGGTCCGGTAATGGACAAAATTATCTCTCAAGGTCACGTTCAGTGCGGCGTCAGCCAAGGCTTGCCTGGGTTCTCAAACCCCGATGCAAACGGCGACTGGAGCGGTATCGACGTTGATTTGTGCCGTGGCGTAGCGGCGGCCATCTTGGGCGACGCAGACGCGGTTAAGTACTCTCCCCTGTCAGCCAAAGAGCGTTTCACTGCACTGCAGTCAGGCGAAATTGACGTGTTGTCACGTAACACCACATGGACAGCCACTCGCGACACGGCCCTGGGCCTGAACTTCGCCGGCGTTATGTTCTATGACGGTCAAGGCTTCATGGTTCGTAAAGACCTGGGTGTGGACAGCGCACTTGAGCTGGACGGCGCATCGGTTTGTACTAACCAAGGCACCACCACCGAGCTGAACATGGCTGACTTCTTCCGTGCTAACGGCATGAGCTACGAGCCAGTTGTGTTCGAAAAGGCTGACGAAGTAGTAGCGGCATACGACGCAGGCCGTTGTGACGTATACACCACGGACACTTCTGGTTTGGCTGCTCAGCGCACCAAGCTGGCTGATCCCGGTGCTCACAAGGTATTGCCCGAAGTCATCTCAAAAGAGCCTCTGGGACCTGTAGTGGCACACGGCGACGACCAATTGTTGGACGCGGTTAAGTGGACCATCTACGCAATGCTAGAAGCCGAAGAAATGGGCTTGACCAGCAAAAACATCAAGAACAAAGCGGCGGTTGACACCAACCCTGCGGTTCAGCGTTTTGTTGGTAACGAAGGTTCATTGGGTGAAGGCCTAGGCCTGTCAGCCGATTGGGCTTACAACATTGTCTCGCAAGTCGGTAACTACGCCGAGCTGTACGAGAAAAACATCACTCCGATCGAATTGCCCCGCGGCGTTAACAGCCTGTGGACGCAAGGCGGCCTGATGTACGCAATGCCCCTGCGCTAAGTCGTAGACCGGGTAGATAAGGGGCGTGGTGCGATTCAGCACCCGCCCTTTTTTATAAGAAACGCTTGAGGAACCTCATGAGTCAAGCTCCCCACAAGATGGCACAGATGCCGTCAAAACCGCCTTTTTGGCGTGATCCTGATAAGCGCGCGATGCTCTTCCAAGCACTCGCCCTCGGGTTCGTTTTGTATCTAGGGTATTCATTGGTCTCGAATACGATGGCCAACCTAGAAAGACAAAATATCCAGACTGGATTTAATTTTTTATCGGTCAGCACGGGTTTTTCAATTGCTGAGTCGATTATTTTTTACGACGAGGACTCGTCGTACTTAGATGCCTTCTTCGTTGGATTGGGCAACACCATTTACGTCAGCATCATCGGCATTGTCTTGGCCACCGTTATTGGTTTTTTGATGGGCGTTGCACGTCTGTCGAATAACTTTTTGCTATCGCGCTTGGCTGCTGTGTATGTCGACACATTGCGTAACTTGCCGCTGCTGTTACAGATCTTCTTTTGGTATTTTGCTGTTCTGCGACCCCTGCCAAAGCCCCGCAATGCGGTGGAATTTGGCGAGAGTGTCTTTTTGTCCAACCGTGGCTTGGTCGGACCTAAACCGATCTGGGAAGACGGTGCGGCGCTCATTGGATGGGCACTAGTCGCGGCGATCCTGGCTGCCATCGGCATTGGCCGTTGGGCAAAACAGCGTCAGGCGGCTACCGGACAGACCTTCCCGATTTGGCGTACTGCGTTGGCCTTGGTTGTTCTGTTGCCATTGGCTGCAGCGGTGATCACAGGGTTCCCCGTTTCGCTTGAAGTACCAGAGCTAAAAGGCTTTAACTTCCGCGGCGGTATGACGTTGACGCCTGAATTTGCCGCCTTGGTCTTGGCGTTGTCGACTTACACCGCTGCCTTTATCGCAGAGATCGTGCGCTCGGGCATCATGGCCATCAACAAGGGCCAGACCGAAGCGGCTTACGCCCTTGGCCTGCAGCCCGGTATCACGATGCGCTTGGTGATCATTCCCCAAGCATTGCGCGTGATTATCCCGCCGCTGACTTCGCAGTACTTGAACCTAACCAAAAACTCCTCGCTGGCCGCCGCGATTGCCTATCCGGATCTGGTGGCTGTGTTTGCTGGGACGGCGCTGAACCAAACCGGTCAAGCGGTTGAAATTATGTCGATGACGCTGGCGGTGTATTTATTCCTCAGCCTGGCCATCTCGGCATTCATGAACTGGTACAACGCCCGAATGGCGTTGGTGGAGCGCTAACATGGCTGAAAAATATACGCCCGGCACACACCCGGATCTGCCACCACCGAAAAATCTAGTGGGCCCCGCCGCGTGGATTCGTGACAACCTGTTTAGTGGGCCAGTCAACAGCATCATGACGCTGTTTTGCCTGTATCTGCTGTGGGTCATTGTTCCGCCGTTGGTTAACTGGTTGTTCCTGAACGCAGACTGGATCGGGACCTCTCGCGACGACTGTTCCAAAGAGGGCGCCTGCTGGGTCTTCATTGACGTTTGGATGCGCCAGTTGATGTACGGTCGTTATCCCGCCGAAGAAATCTGGCGGATTAATCTATCCTACATCTTGGTTGTGCTGACGGCCCTGCCGCTGTTCTTCAAGGCGGTCCCGAGCAAAGTCAAAGGTGCCCTGGCTGGAGTTCTATTGATCGTTTATCCGATCGTATTCTTCTATCTGTACGTCGGTGGCAGCTTTGGTTTGGAATTCGTCGAGACGCCGCGCTGGGGCGGATTGTTCTTGACCCTAGTGATCGCGGTGACCGGTATCGTGGCCTCATTGCCGTTGGGCATCGTGTTGGCTCTGGGCCGGCGCAGTGAAATGCCGGTGGTCAAATCTCTGTGTGTCGTGTTCATCGAATTTTGGCGTGGCATTCCGCTGATTACCGTGTTGTTCATGGCGTCGGTCATGTTCCCGCTGTTCGTGCCCGAAGATCTGAGTCCGGACAAGTTGGTACGTGCCCTGGTGGGTGTCGCCTTGTTCAGCTCGGCCTACATGGCTGAGGTGATTCGCGGCGGACTGCAGGCGATTCCCAAAGGCCAGTACGAGGCCGCGGCGGCCATGGGCTTGAGCTATTGGAAGTCGATGTTGCTGGTGATTCTGCCCCAGGCACTCAAGATGGTGATTCCCGGTATCGTGAACACCTTCATCGGCCTGTTCAAAGACACCACGCTGGTCTTGATTATCGGCCTGTTCGACTTGTTAGGTATGGCCCAAGCAGCGGCCACCAACACGGACTGGCTCGGCTTTACAATCGAGGGCTATGTCTTTGCAGCCTTTGGTTTCTTTGTTTTCTGTTTTGCTATGTCACGGTACAGCCAGCGCCTAGAACGGGCCCTGGATACCGGACATAAATAGTTGGAGTTTCGTATGAGCGAACAACAAAAACGCGAAATGTCAGACGAAACGGTGATTCGTTTGGTCGGCATGCACAAGTGGTACGGCGACTTTCATGTTCTCAAGGACATCAACCTGGATGTGAAGCGCGGTGAACGCATCGTGATTTGCGGGCCATCGGGTTCGGGCAAGTCGACCATGATTCGTTGCATCAACCGTCTGGAAGAGCACCAGCAGGGTCAGATCATTATCGAGGACACCGAACTGACCAACGATGTTAAGAACATCGAGGAAGTTCGCCGGGAAGTCGGCATGTGCTTTCAGCACTTTAACCTGTTCCCGCATTTGACGATTTTGGACAACCTGACGCTGGCGCCCATTTGGGTCCGCAAGATGCCCAAAAAAGAAGCCGAAGAGTTGGCGATGCACTACCTTGAGCGGGTCAAAATCCCCGAGCAGGCAGACAAGTACCCCGGCCAGTTGTCCGGCGGTCAGCAGCAGCGCGTGGCCATTGCCCGCTCGCTGTGCATGAAGCCCAACATAATGTTGTTTGACGAGCCGACCTCGGCGCTGGACCCGGAAATGATCGCCGAGGTCTTGGACGTCATGGTCACCCTGGCCGAGGAAGGGATGACCATGCTGTGTGTGACACACGAAATGGGATTTGCGCGCAAGGTTGCCGACCGCGTGATCTTTATGGACGGTGGCGAGATCATCGAAGAGAACACGCCCGAGCCGTTCTTTAACAACCCGCAAAATGAGCGGACTCAGTTGTTCCTAAGCCAGATCCTGAATCACTGATCTGAGCGTCATCATTGTTCGGCTAGTGACTTAGGCCGAACCAATGAGTTGGATGTGGGGTGCCCTGCGCACCCCTTGTCTTTTCAGCCAACGCCTAACACGCAGTGCAGCACATTAAGTGATAGCATGCGCGCATGTCTGATCCCTTCAAGGACCGTGAGTCCGAAAACTACGAGCGACCGATCGCGTCGCGCGAATACCTACTGCAAATTTTGACCGACGCCGGACAGCCCTTGTCATTCGACGACATTGCTGACGAGATCCATGTCCCCTTGGAACAAGAGGAGGCTTTGCAGCGTCGCCTGATGGCGATGTGCCGCGACGGGCAGATCACCATGGACCGCGCGGAGCGGTTCTTGTTGGTCGATAAGACCGACCTGATTGCCGGCCGCTTCAGCGCTCACCCTGACGGCTTCGGGTTTGTTGTGCGCGATGACGGCGAAAAAGATCTGTTCGTTCATGACAAGCAAGCCATGAAGGTCTACGACGGAGACCGCGTGCTGGTTCGTTCAGTGGCTTTTCGTGGCCGAGGTCGAGGCGACGCCGAGGCCAAAATTGTCGAGGTGACGGAACGCGCCCACGACTCCTTGGTTGGCCAGATGCGACGTTACGACGGGGTTTGGGTAGTCGAGCCGCGCAATCGCAAACTGGTCCATCCTGTGGTTATTCATCCCGACCAGATTGGCGGGGCCGAGGTGGGTCAATACGTCTCGGTGATGCTAACCACCCAGCCCAGCAAACAAGCCAGCCCGACTGGTCGAGTCATTCAAGTGATCGGCCATGATGACGATCCTGGAATTGAAATTGCCGTGGCGGTGGGCACTCACGACCTGCCGCACGAGTTCAGTGCCCAGGCCCTGGGCCAGGCCGAGGGCTATGGCGAGCAGATTGATCCGGCCATCGCCAAGACACGCAAAAATTTGCGCGATTTGCCCTTTGTGACCATCGATGGCGAGGATGCTCGGGATTTTGATGACGCGGTTTATGCTGAGCGTTCCTCAACCGGTGGCTGGAAGTTGTGGGTGGCGATTGCCGATGTGGCGGAATATGTAAAGCCCGGCATGCAACTGGACACCGAGGCGTTGGAGCGGGCCACCAGTGTCTATTTCCCCCGCCAAGTGATTCCGATGTTGCCCGAGGCCCTGTCCAATGGGCTGTGCAGCCTGAACCCGGACGTCGATCGCCTGGCCATGGTGGCCGAGATCAATGTCACCAAGGACGGCAAGTTATCCAAGTTTAATTTCCACGAGGGTGTGTTCCGTTCTCACGCTCGATTGACCTATCACCAGGTCAATCAGGCCCTCGAGGACGGCGAAGCCTTTGCCGCTTTGCCCGGTGGTGTGCCGGTTCAGACCAACATCACGGATCTGTACAGCCTGTACCAGGCGTTGAAACTGACCCGTGCCGAGCGAGGTGCGATTGAGTTTGAAGCCCCTGAGCCGATGTTCCAGATGGACGAGCAGGGCCATATTTCTGGCATTGCCCCGCGCTGGCGAGGAGATTCCCACAAGTTAATCGAAGAGTGCATGTTGTTGGCCAACGTGGCCGCCGCGCGATTCTTGATTCGTCATAAGACGCCGGCGTTGTATCGAGTTCACCTGGGGCCCCCGACGGACAAGTTGACCGCCACTCGGGCGGCGCTCGCGCCCTTGGGTCTGCATTTGGGCGGCGGAGACGAGCCGACACCGGAAGACTTCCAGGTGGTTATGGAGGCGGCCCGGGGCCGTGCCGATCAGGGCTTGATTCAGGTGCTGTTGTTGCGCGCAATGTCCCAGGCCCGTTATGAGCCGGACGAAAAAGGCGGGCACTTTGGTTTGGGGTACGACGCGTACACCCATTTCACCAGTCCCATTCGCCGTTACCCCGATTTGATGGTGCACCGTGGCATCAAAGCCATCCTGCGCAAGGATCCTAAACAGTATCCCTACGATCTGGACCGCTTGAATTCGTTGGGCGAGCACTGCTCCAACTGCGAGCGTCGAGCGGATGACGCCAGCCGTGACGTCAATGCATGGTTAAAGTGTCGCTTTATGACCCAGCGTCTGGGCAACACCTACATGGGCACGGTCACGGGTGTTGCACCCTTTGGCTTGTTCGTGACCTTGGATGAGCTGTTTGTTGAAGGGATGGTGCACGTCACCAGCCTGCCCAGCGATTATTATCAGCACGATCCGGTCAGCCACACCATGCGCGGCGACAAGACCGGTTTGACCTTCCGTCTGGCCGATCAGTTGCAAGTTCAGGTGGCTCGTGTCGACATGGAAACGCGCCGTATCGATTTTGCGTTGTTGGGTGCTAAATCCAAGAAAGTTGGCTTAAAAGACGTGCTGAAAAAGCAGAAAAAGAAAGGTCGACGCCGATGACGGAAACTCTGGTCGGCTGGCACGCGGTCAATGCGCTGATCCAGCGTTCGCCTGCTCGTGTTCAGCAGTTGTACGCGATGGATTCGATCGCGCCGGGGAAACGCGAGCAGCTGGAGCAATCGGGTATCAAGTTGCAGGTGCTCAACAAGGACGCGTTCCTAAAACAGGTGCGTTTCGACGAAGGCCTGGCGCACCAGGGCGTGGCCGCTTTGGCCGAGCCTGCCCAGGTATTGCCCGAGGGCGCCTTGGTCGAGCACTTGCAAGGCGCTCAGCCGTTGGTGCTGGCGCTGGACGGTGTGACCGATCCGCGCAATTTGGGTGCGATTCTGCGCACCGCCGAGGCCGCCGGTGTCAGTGTGGTCATACAGCCCAAGGACAACAGTGCCGCCTTAAACGGCGCGGCGAGAAAAACTGCCTGTGGCGCGGCCGAGCTGGTTCCCTTGGTTCAGGTCACGAACCTCAAACGCACCTTGGAAAAACTACGAAAGGACGCGTACTGGGTCAGTGGCGCGGCGGGCGAGGAGGGCAGCGTGCCCATGACGCAAGCCGATTTGACCGGTCCCCGTGTCATCGTGATGGGCAGCGAGGGCAAGGGGCTGCGCAAATCCGTGCGCGAGGCCTGTGATCAATTGGTGGCCATTCCCATGCTCGGTGCGGTGTCCAGTTTGAACGTCTCTGTGGCGACCGGGATACTGCTGTACGAAGCCATTCGACAGCGAGGATAGGCCATGCGTTGTCCATTTTGTGCCAATCCTGAAACCAAAGTCATCGACTCCCGCCTGATTGCCGAGGGCAGCCAAGTCAAGCGCCGACGGGCCTGTCAGGAGTGCGAGGTGCGGTTTACGACCTTTGAGACGGTCGAAATCTCGATGCCTAAAATTGTCAAAAGCAACCGCGCCCGGGAGTCCTTTGACGAGGCCAAAATCCGCCGCGGTATCGACCGCGCGTTGGAAAAGCGTCCGGTCAGCAGTGAACAAGTTGAGATGGCCATCGACCGTATCAAACGCAGGGTTCAGGCCACCAGCGATCGCGAGGTCGACAGCCAACGGCTGGGTGAAATCGTGATGTCCGAATTGAAAACGCTGGATCCGGTGGCCTATGTGCGTTTTGCCTCGGTCTACAAGTCGTTCCAGGACGTGGCCGAGTTTGTCAGCGCGGTTAACGAGGCCAACGAATAGTGTTCACGGATGCTGACCACCGTCACATGGCGGCCGCGTTGCGCGCGGCTGAGGGTGTTCGGCATTTAACTCGAGCCAACCCCAGGGTTGGCTGTGTGTTGGTGCGCGATGGCCAGGTGCTGGGGGTCGGAGCCACTCAGCCCCCCGGCCAGGCACATGCGGAAGTCATGGCGCTAAATCAAGCCGTGGATGCCCAGGGCGCCACGGCCTATGTCACGCTGGAGCCGTGCAAC
>CALKMT010000217.1 GCA_938091715.1 uncultured Litorivicinus sp. | reverse complement strand
GTTCATTCCTGCCAGTGTCATGCTGGGCCACCATCACAGTGCTCGACGGGCACACGGACTGGCCCGCCAGTGGGGCCGTTTGACCCAGGGGCGACAGGCCAAAATTCGTTTTGGCGCGCCGACGGATCGGCCGGATCGGCCCCGAGAGCTGTACTACCAGGGCGTGCCCCCGGCCCGGGATCGATTGAGCGACATTCAGCGCCGGGTCCTGGCTGAACCCATCCTGGCCTCCGAGTCCGATCGCCCCCGGATTGCCGGTCTGATCCGCGAGATCGCAGCCCGCCCCAACCCTGGGTTGACCGGTCTGTTCGATCGAATATTGAGCGCCTTTTGGTCACGGTTTTATCAGGGCATTCAACTAACCGGGCTGACCGATGCCCGCCACGACCTAGGGGACCGAGTGCCGGTTTATCTGGTCACCCACCGCAGCCACCTGGACTACCTGTTGATCAGTTGGCTGTTGCATCGCGCGGGTCTAACGCCGCCTGTGATTGCCGCCGGCATTAACCTAAACCTGCCCGGCGTGGGACGCTTACTGCGAGCCGGTGGCGCATTTTTTATTCGTCGCCAATTCGCAGGCGACCCGCTGTATCAAACCACCGTCTCCGCCTACCTAAGCAGCCTAATCCGCCGTCGCCAACCCCTATTGATTTTTCCCGAGGGCGGGCGCAGTCGTAACGGGCAATGCCGGGGCCTGAAACTTGGCCTGATGCGCGATGTGATCCAGGCCACCGAACACACCAAGGTGGCCGTGGTGCCGGTGGCGCTGGCCTATGACCGCATGCCCGACGGGCGTGGATATCGCCAAGAACTCGAAGGCCAGACCAAGAAAAAGGAGGGCCTGCGGGATCTGCCCAAGGCCTGGAAAACCCTGCGCTCGGAGCCCTTGGGGCAGGTTTACGTGGCGTTTGGACGGCCGTTTGATCTGTCCCCGGACATGGCGCTTACCGCATTGGATCAACAAATCCTAAGTCAATGGCAACGGATCATGCCGACCGGGCCGGTGGCCAAATTAGGCCTGCTGCTGCCCGGATTTACTGGGCATCGGGCGCGACGATCCGAATTACAGAGGGCGATTGATATTTTGGACGATGCCTGCGGACTGGCCCCGATCCCCACCACCATCGAGCAAGGCCAGGCCCTGGGCTATTTGGTGCAAACCGGCGCCGATCCCATGATTCATGCCCCGGCTCAAGGTCGGGATCAGTTGGGCTATGCCGCGGGCTCATTGAAACATCGCGCCATCGCCCTGGGATTGTTGGCCATCGGACGCCTGAGCCAAACCCGCACCCGGCGCACCCGGTCGCTGTTCGATCTGGCCTGGCCCACCTTGTCCCTGTCTCTGCACATACCGGATGACTACCAAGCTGAGCTTGCGCAGGCCGAAGCCGCGTTAAAACGCGCCGGTCTGAGCGAAGTCGCCGACAACCAAGACTACCGGTTGCTGGCAGCGCTAGCCGAACCCGTGGTGGCCGACGTGACCATTATCCTGTGCACCTTGAAAGCCTGCCTGGATCCCACCTTGAATGACACCGATGGGCGGATTGCCCAGGCCAAAGACCGCGCCAGCAATGCCATGCTGTTGTCAGGTCGCTCGGAGCTAGCCGTCTTGGACCCGCAACCGTATTTACGCTTCTTGCAGCAACTAGAATCCGCAGGCGCTCTGGCCGAGGGGAAATTGAGTCGCGGCATGGCCCGGGCCACCGAGCGTTGGTGTGAGAAATTCGCCTTGGTCGATCGGCAGTTTGTGATCTAGGGCAGTTTGGCTTTTCCGTAGATATCAAAGCGCACCGCCTTGCCCCTTAGACTGGCACTGGGCGTGCGGCCGGCCAACGCAGGCGCCTTGATCGGTCGTTTGACCACCACCCGATACACACAGGCGGCTATGGCGGCATCCAACAGGGCTGACTGATCCTGATCGGACGGCGGAGCCGCAAAGGCCTGCAATACTCGCGACTCGGCGCCAACAGCTGCTGACTTGCCGCGGTGGGGAAACATGGGATCCAAGTAGACCACATCGCAGGAATTGGCCCGCAGGTAGTCCTCGGCGTTGGCCTCGACGACCGGAATCGACAAACCCGCCGCGTTGAGATTTTCCCGTAACCAAAACGCCAATGCCGGCTGATGTTCAATCGCCACCACCTGCGCCCCGGCCGCGGCCAACAACGAGGCATCCCGGCCCAAGCCCGCGGTAGCATCAACCACGCGCAGGCCCTTGTGTGCCGCGCAGGCACGGGCCAATAACTCGCCGCCCTGACGGGCCCTGCGAGCCAAGTCACCGGTATCAAACTGAATCGCCAGCGGGTTCTTTAGATCGGGGTGCCGAACGCACCATCGGCCCTGAAACCAGGTAAAGGAAACCTGGTCCGCCTGGGCCTCGACACCGTTGGCGGGCAGCGGCTGAACATTAAAGAACGGGATTATACCCAGACGTCGAATCCTTGGATTTGCGGCGCCGGATCACTGATGGCATCGATTTGTTGGTAATCGGCTTGGGCCCGTTGGCCAGTCATCGGCAGGTGTGGATCGGGCTGAAAACGCGGCAGATCACGCATCACCGCACGGATACCCTGAACCCGCAGCTCATCGGATGTTGAACTGGGTGGAACGCGTTCGAGGCGGGCCGGATTGACATCAATGGTCAAGGGCCGCTGTACCGAGAAGTCTGTGCGCATTGGTCTACACTAAATCAGATGAGCGCAGTATATCAAAAACTTGGCCTGTACATCGGGATGCTATTCAGTGCGCTACCGGTGGCCTGGGCCGCCGACCCCCCTGTCGTCGTGCCGATCCAGCCGCAAACCTTTAGCACCGACATCCAGCAAAACACCCTACTCGAGATCTTTCAGTCCGAGGCCGATGCGGAATTGCCCTGGGCGTCGATTGCCCTGACCAAGACGGCGGACGACTCCCGTGTGGTGCCCGTGGCCTGGCATGTCCAATGGCGCCGCGAGCCAGGCTGGCCGGACCCGTTTTCCCGGGACTTCAGTGACCACCGGCAACAAGCACTGGTGTCGCAAAACCCTGACAACACGCGATACACACCCCAGGGATTTCTGAACGGCGTTGAATGGCGGGATCTGTTAAACGGCACGACGCCCCCGATCTCAGCCGACCGCGCCATCGGCGAGTTAAAAGCCGAAATCTTTCCCAGCGGTGCCATCGATTTACACTTTGAGCCAGGAAGCGACTTTCGTCACCTGATTGAAGAGGTGTCAGCGCACATGGTGCGCCTGATCGAGCCGGAGGCGCGAAAAATCCCGTCTGGGCCGGCCAAAGGGGTGATTTACCAGGCCTCTCACAGCGTGATTGATTATCAACGCACGGACTACGAGCCGGCCCGCCAGCATTGGCGATTCAAGTTGGATACTCAGCGTCTGTGGCCCGACGACATCCCAGAACCGCACCTGGTGTTCTGGCTTGAAAGCCGCGACACGCCCAGGCCGATACAGGCCCTGGCGGTTCAGGTCAGACCCAAACCGCCACCCCCGCCAGTCGAGGA
>CALKMT010000216.1 GCA_938091715.1 uncultured Litorivicinus sp. | reverse complement strand
TCAGTTGCCCATTGAATTGGGCGACTGGACTGACGAGCTGGAGCTCTCGGGATCAATAGCAAGCCAGGTCGATCTGTCGGTGGGTAACCCGGTGACGGGTCAGGTTCGCCTGGTGCCCAAGCAAGCCAGCGCGGTTTGGATGCCGCTGGGTTTGACCGTCGATCGCCTAGAAGGACAGGTCGTCTACGATCTTGGTGGCGGCTTGGTCGACAGCGCCTTGACCGGCGAGTTTGAGGGACGTCCTGTGCGTCTTGAGTTGGCCGACGGCAAGACCTTTGGCCTGGAGGTTCAGGCCGAGGTGGACGTGAAACAAGCGGCAACACGCTTTGCCCCTGTTCTGTCGCCCTATCTATCCGGTGTCTCTGTCGTGCGGGCTCAAGTTGGCGAAACTTGGTCGCTGGAGACGCGCCTGCGTCCGGCCCAGAGCGAGTTACCCATGCCCCTGGCCCAGGGCGGTGACCTAAGAATCGAGGGCCGCGGGGAGGTCATCCAGATTGCGGTCCCAGATCAATTGGAATTAAGAATCGCAGGCGACCAATGGGCAGGGCGTGCTGATCGGATGGACTTGATTGGCTGGGCCCAGGTGGCCGGTCAAAACGATCAAGCCTCGTCAGCGGGGTCACCGAATCTGGATCTGCGAATTGGCGATACCCGTTTAGGTGACTTGAAAGTCGGCGCAAGCGTGGTGACCGCAAATGCCGAAACGGTGCAGCTCGTCGGTCCCAATGCCCAGGCCACTATTCAACTGGGTCAGCCCCTGCGGGTGCGCATCGACAAACTGCACGGCAACTCCCCCGAGGACGTGCCGGAGACCACGGATTATCAGCCTGCGCCTGTCGGGTTTCCTGACATGATCGTTCAGGCCACGGATATTCAGGTTAATGACAATCGCATTGACTCATTGGATGTGCGAATTACCCGCACGGACCAGGGGGTTCTGTTTGCGCCCATGACGTTGGAGCTGGGTGGCGCCCAGGTCCAGGCGTCGACCCTATGGAGCAACCAAGCGCCGCGATCGTCGATGCAGGCGACCATTGATTTCCAAGATCTAGGCCAGTTGTTGGACAGTCAGGGCCTGGGGCGCGCGTTGGAAACTGAGTCGGGTCAGGTGTCCATGGATTTGGCCTGGACGGGCTACCCTTGGGCGCCACAGTTCAAGAAATCCACGGGCGATGTCGTTCTGGCAGCCAACGAAGGACGCTTTCTGGACAGTCCTAACGCGGCAGAAGCCCTACGCTTATTGGGTATCTTTAATTTGGGCACGGTCACCCGCCGCTTGCGACTGGATTTTTCTGATCTGTTAAAGCCGGGTCTGGCGTTTGACTCTTTGGCCGGTCAGGCACGACTGCGATCGGGCCGCCTGAGCATGGTCGAGCCACTGACGTTGCTGGGCCCAGGGTCGAGTATGTACCTGACAGGATCCAGCAACCTGGCCGATAACACCCTGGACCACCGTTTGCGGGTTCAGGTGCCCCTGTCGGCACAGTTGCCCGCGGCGACATTGCTGGCGGGCTTTCCCGCCTTGGCAGCCGGCGTGGTCTTGTTGTTTGATCAGGTCGCTGGCGACCGGCTGTCCCGAATTGGCGAGACCAACTATTCCGTTACGGGCACTTTTGATGCGCCGGTGATCGAACCCCTAAAACCTGAGGCAAAACAATAATGAGCTCGACTTGGCTAGAAGAACGCGGATTGACCACGGAGCGGTTAGCCTCGGTATTGGGCGGGCTGAGTCAGCGTCAGGTGGATTTCGCGGATTTGTATCTGCAAGACCAGATTCTGGAGAGCTGGTCCTTGGAAGACGGCATCGTTCGAGACGCGGGCTACAGCCACGATCAGGGCGCGGGCATTCGAGTCAATACCGGCGAGCGTGTGGGGTTTGCCTACACCGACGATTTGGAGTTGTCGGCGCTGGTGGCGGCGGCCAAAGCGGCCAGCGGAATTGCTCGGGCGGGCCAGTCGGGGTCACAGAAAATCCAGGCTAGCCACGCGCCTGCACTGTATGCGGCCTCCTCACCGATGAATGTGATGCCGGCCCAGCGCGTCGAATTTCTAAAGCATATCGATGCTTATACTCGGGCCCTGGATCCCAGAGTCCAGGAAGTCACCCTGTCCTTAGTGGCTCAGTCCGAAAAGACCTGGGTGCTGAACACCGATGGGGTATTAGGACAGGACGTACGCCCCTTGGTGCGCTTCGGTGTCAGTGTCATTGTGCGCGATGGTGACCGTCGCGAACGTGGCAGTGCCGGTGGCGGTGGACGTTTCGATTTGCAGTCACTGGTGGGCGGCTCGCAGCCCGAGCACTGGGCCCGGGAGGCGGTTCGTTTGGCCCTGGTTAACCTGCAAGCGGTGGCAGCCCCGGCTGGCACCTACCCGGTGGTGTTAGGCCCTGGCTGGCCTGGCGTGCTGTTGCACGAGGCGGTGGGCCACGGACTCGAGGGGGACTTTAACCGCAAGGGCACATCGGCCTTTTCGGGGCGGATCGGCGAGCAAGTAGCGGCCAAAGGCGTCACCGTGGTCGACAATGGGACCTTGGCCGACCGTCGAGGCTCGTTGACTCTGGACGATGAAGGCACGCCGACCCAAGAAACGGTATTGATCGAGGACGGCATCCTGAAAGGGTATTTGCAGGACCGTATCAACGCCCGTCTGATGGGGGTGGCGCCGACCGGCAACGGCCGCCGCGAAAGCTATGCCTGCCTGACCATGCCACGTATGACCAACACCTACATGCGGGCGGGTCAGCATGACCCAGCGGAAATTATCGAAAGCGTAAAAGACGGTTTGTACGCAGTGAATTTTGGGGGCGGCCAGGTCGACATCACCAGCGGCAAGTTTGTGTTCTCGACCACCGAGGCGTATCGCATTCGTAATGGCAAGATTGCCGAGCCGGTCAAGGGCAGTACATTGATCGGTGACGGCCCGGAAGCCATGGGCAACGTCAGCATGATTGGCAACGATTTGGCCCTGGATGAGGGCGTGGGAACCTGCGGCAAAGAGGGCCAGAGCGTTCCCGTGGGTGTCGGTCAACCGACCCTGAAACTGGATCAGCTCGTGATCGGTGGCGAGGGCTAATCTCCAATATGCTCGCGCACGTAACGAAACAGCGCCCGATTGGCGCCCGATTTTTGCGCTTTGGCGTGGCGGATCAATTGGCGCAGATGCTGAACATCGCCGCCGGGGTGGGTGTTCAAGAAATCCGTCAGGGCATCCGGCTCGTCAATCAGACGATCGCGCCATTTTTCCAGCAAATGCATGCGCGCGGTATTTTCTGCGGACGACTGGTCAAATTTCATCAGCGCCGCCTGAATAGGTTCAGGGTCAATTTTGCGCATCAGTTTGCCCAGATACTGCAACTGGCGCCGGCGCGCCTCGCGGCTGAATCGCTGCGCGTCTTTTACCCCCACTTCCAACGTCTCGGGCATGGGGACCTGGCTCAATTGGTGCGGCGTCAGCTCGACCAAACGTTTGGCCAGCTCCTGCAACGCGTGCATCTCGCGCTTGATTTCGCTTTTGCTGGGCCGATCGTCAAATTCTTCAAAGGAGTCGTCTTGCATGACCGCATCAATGTCTAAGGATTGGAATCCCCAATTAGAACAGAAACGCCTGCAAGATGCCGCTCAGAAACTGCTCGAGCAGGCGAAAAAGCTGGGTGCTGATCAGATGGACCTGAGCGCTGGCAGTTCTCAAGGCCTAAGCGTGACCGTGCGTCATGGCGAGCCCGAGGTGCTGGAATTTGAAAAAGACCGCAGCTTGGGGCTGACGGTTTGGGTGAACGGCTGCAAGGGCTCGGCCTCGACCTCGGATGTCAGCGACGGCGCCATACAATCCTGCCTGCAGGCGGCGCTGGACATTGCAAAACACACCCAGGCCGACCCGTTCAGCGGTCTGCCCGATCCAGATCAACTGGCCCAGCAATTGCCCGACTTGTCGTTGGATCATGACTGGCCCCTGGACAGTCAACAGGCCATGGAGCTGGCGGGCCAATGCGAGGCGGCGGCGTTATCAGACTCGCGAATTGTGAACAGTGAAGGGGGCGACTTGTCGACCCGCCGCAGCGTTCGGGTACATGCCAACAGCCAGGGACTGATGGCGCTGACCCAGGGCTCGCAACACAGTCTGAGTGCCGTGGTGCTGGCCCAGGATAGCCAGGGTATGCAGCGCGACTATGCCTATGATTCCCGGCGTAACCCCGAGCAGCTAAAGGATCCTGCCCAGATTGGTCACGAGGCGGCTCGGCGGACGTTGGCGCGGCTCGACGCGCGTCCTATTCAGACCGGCCATTATCCCGTGGTGTTTGATCCACGAATGTCTCAGGGTTTGGTGGGCACGCTGGCCGGCGCCTTAAACGGCAACGCAATTTGGCGCCAAAGCTCTTGGCTGCTCGATGCCATGGGCCAAGCCATCCTGCCCTCCTGGGCCAGCCTTGAAGAGCGTCCGCAACTGAGCGGAGCCAATGGCAGCTCGGCGATTGATAGTGATGGGGTGGCGACGCGTCAGCAGGCCTTTGTTCAGGAGGGTGTCATCGAATCCTGGATACTGGATGTCTACGCCGCACGCCGCCTGAAACAAGCCAGCACCGGCAACGGTGGAGGGGCGCGCAATCTCTGGCTGCCCGGTGGTCAGGGCTCGCAAACCGACCTGCTGTCCGAGATGGGCACGGGTTTATTGATTACCGAAATGATGGGCCAGGGGGTGAATGCCGTGACAGGGGATTACTCCCGCGGTGCCGCAGGCTTCTGGGTCGAGGGCGGTCAAATTCAGCACCCCGTACAGGGCATTACCTTGGCGTTTAACCTAAAGGACTTGTGGCCGACTCTGGCACGAGTGGCCGGAGATTATGACGATCGAGGACGAATCCTAGCCAGCTCTATGCTGTTTCCCAGAGTCAGCGTCGCAGCCTAATAGACCAGCGCTGCCAGCCCCAAAAAGGCAAAGAAACCGACCACGTCGGTAATGGTGGTCAACAGGACACCACCGGCCAAGGCGGGGTCGACGCCGAGACGCTTTAGCAGTCCCGGTAGTGTGGCCCCGGCCAACGCAGCGGTGGCCAGATTGATGACGATTGCCGCGGCGATCAAGACGCCCAAGATGGCCTGACCAAACCACAAATAGGCCACGCCAGCTACCGCGGCCGACCAAAAGGTCCCGTTGATCAGGCCAACACCCAGCTCGCGCAGCACCAGGGTACGACCCCTGGCCGGGGTAATTTGCCCCAAGGCCATCGCACGAATCACGATGGTCAGGGTTTGGGTCCCGGCAATGCCTCCCATGCTGGCGACAATAGGCATCAAGACTGCCAGTGCCACCACCTGTTGCAATGTGGCCTCGAATAAGCCGATGACGGCACTGGCCAGCAAGGCGGTAATCAGGTTGACGCCCAGCCACAGACCGCGGCGCCGAGCCGTCCGACCGACCGGGGCGAACAGGTCTTCGTCTTCATCTAGGCCCTGCAGTTGCAACAGTGAGTGTTGCGCTTGTTCCTGGATCACGTCGACCACG
>CALKMT010000215.1 GCA_938091715.1 uncultured Litorivicinus sp. | reverse complement strand
GCGCTCGGACAGCGGGCGCAGGGCACGCAGCACTTTGACCTTTTCGTCACGCACCGCATCGGGATCCAAGCTGGCGGGTGCTTCCATCGCCACCAGGCTGAGTAATTGCAGAATGTGGTTCTGAACCATGTCGCGCATGGCTCCCGAATCGTCGTAATAGCCCCAACGCCCCTCGACACCGACGGTTTCAGCGACGGTGATTTGTACGTTGTCGATGCCAGCGCTGTTCCAACGCGGCTCGAACATGCCGTTGGCAAAACGCAGGGCCAACAGGTTCTGCACCGTTTCCTTGCCCAGGTAGTGATCGATTCGGTAAATGCTGGTTTCTGGGAACACCGCGTCCACGGCGCTGTTAATGACGCGCGAGCTTTCTAGGTCCTTGCCGATGGGTTTTTCGATGACCACCCGGGCCTGAGCACCGGCGAGCCCCACGGCATCCAAGCCTCGGCAGATGTCACCGTACAAACTGGGCGAGGTCGACAAATAGTGAATCAGCGGACGCTGGCCCCGATCGGACAGGTGCGCCTCGATGGCTTGAAAGCTTTCCGGCGAATTTACGTCCAGCGGCTGGTAATCCAGCATCTCGCTAAAGCATTGCCAAACATCAGGCTCGTATTCCCCCTCGGGGGCGTGCTGCGTGAGTTTTTCGTGGATCGACTCGACAAAGGCGTCACGCGACATGTCCGAACGCGCCAGCCCCAGAATGCGACAGCCCGCGGGCAGGTGTTGGTCGCGAAACAGGCAATACAGCGCGGGATAGAGTTTGCGCCCGGCTAAATCACCGGTGGCGCCGAACAGGCAAATATCGGAGGGCTCGGCCAGCCATTCACTGTGTGCGTCAGACATCGTCATTCCTTAAATGTAGTAAACATCCTACATTTGTTCGCAGACTTGCGCCACATCCGGCCAAATCTCGTAATTAAGCAACCTGGCGTTGTGCTTGCCAAGGGTACGTTAGCATGCAGATTCCACGCGCCCTATGGACTTTTTCGCGACCAATCCTTTAATTCCCCGCACCCGCCCTTCACAATGCAGACATGAGCGAAACGAGCCTTTTGAATTGATCGACTGGAACCAGATCGACACCCTGCTGCTGGACATGGACGGCACCCTTTTGGATCTGCATTTTGACGATCACTTTTGGTTGCAGTTCATGCCCAGCCACCTCCCCGAAGCGCACGGCTTTGACGCCGAGAAAATGCACAGCCATTTTCATGCGCCGATGCAATCCACCCGGGGCACACTGGACTGGTACTGCGTCGATCGCTGGAACTCGCGTCTGAACATCCCGGTGATGCAGGCCATGTCGCGTCACCGCCATCTGATTCGCTGGCGTCCAGGCACCACGGACTTTCTGCGCCTGGCGCGCAAAGCCGGCAAGCAAATTCTGATCGCCACCAACGCTCACCCCGAGGTCTGGCAACTCAAAGCCGACACCCTGGATTTAGCCCGATTCGTGGACGCCGTGGTCACCAGCCACGACTACGGCCAGCCCAAAGAAGACGGCCACTTTTGGGCCTCCTGGGTCACTGAACACGCCCTGGACTTGGGGCGCTGTGCGTTTTTTGATGATTCCGAAGCGGTCTTGGCCAGCGCCGTGCGCCATGGCGTTGGGACCGTGGTGGGCATCGACCGGCCCAACTCCAACCGGCCGACCCGGGACATGAGCCATCCGCTGAACATTCGCGACTTCTCGGATCTGATACCGGGACTGGCCGCATGACCGTGCGCCTGGACAAGTGGCTGTGGGCCGCGCGATTTTTCAAGACTCGTGGCCTGGCTCGCGGCGCCATTGACGGCGGCCATATTGATTACAACGACACCCGGGCCAAACCGTCCAAAACCGTCGAGGTCGGCGCCAAATTGCGCATCCAAAAAGGCCAAACCACCTACGTGATTCAGGTGCTAGCCCTGTCCGACCAGCGCCGGGGCGCCCCCGAGGCCCAGGCCCTGTACCAGGAAACGGACGACAGTCGTAAAGCACGTGAGGAGGAAGCCCTGCGGCGCAAGGCCTTGGCTTCCGGAATTATGGCCCCATCCACCCGACCCAACAAAAAGGACCGTCGCGATATTTCGCGGCTGCAACGTCAGGAGACGCCATGACACCCGACCACGGTCAACGATTTATCTTCGACGGCCACCCCGTCCGCGGCCAATTCGCTTGTTTGGAACAGGCGTTGCAGGACGTGTTTGGGCAACACCCTTATCCGCCCCGAGTCGCAGAACAACTGGGCCAAGCCCTGGTCGCGGCGGCTTTACTGGGCGACACACTAAAATTCGAAGGCAGCCTGATCCTGCAAATCAAAGGCGACGGCCCGCTGGGCACCCTGATGGTCGAACGGGATGATCAAGGGCGTCTGCGCGGCATCGCCCGGCACGACGAGGACAACCCCGTGCTGGTCACCGGCACTGGCCTGGACAATCTGTATGGCAAGGCCTACCTGGCCATCAGCCTGTTTCCCAAGGATGGCGAGCGCTATCAGGGCATTGTCGCCATGCAGGGCGACACCCTGGCCCAGGTCATCGACGGCTATTTTGCCCAATCCGAGCAATTACCCACCCGCCTGTGGTTGACCGCCGACGGCAATAGGGCCGCGGGCATGCTGTTGCAACAACTCCCGCCCAATGCCGGTGAAATCCTGGAGGACGGGTATTGGGAGCACCTGACCACCCTGGCCGAAACCGTGACCCCGGACGAGCTAAAAAACCTAAGCGCGGAGGAGCTGCTGCACCGGCTGTATCATGAAGAAACCCTGCGCTTGTTCGATGGGCATGACCTGAGCTTTCACTGTTCCTGCTCTCGCGAGCGCAGCGCCCGGGCCCTGAGCCAGCTAGGCCGCGACGATCTGATCGACTTGATGAACGAGCAAAACACCGTTGAGGTGGACTGCCAGTTCTGCGGCCAGATTTACCAATACGATCAAACCGACCTGTCGTGGTTAACCAACGAACAGGCCGC
>CALKMT010000214.1 GCA_938091715.1 uncultured Litorivicinus sp. | reverse complement strand
GGCAATCAAATCCGAGTTAAAAAACCCACTGGAGCGACGCTCGAAAAAGTTGCGCGGATGATCGGTGGCCAGGGTCGGGTCGGGCTTGGAAAAATACGGGTTGTGCGAGTTTTCAGACCAGTACACCTGATCCAGGCCGGCCTCAATTTCTTGCTTCATGACCGCCAGGGCCTCCGGCAGAATAAACTCCGGCAGGCAGCTGCAGCCGACACTGTCCAAGCCCTGACGAGCCAACGCCACGACCTCGGCCCGAGCCGACGAGTCCATCTGATCAATCGGATAGCGCTTCAGGTTCAAGATGTCTTCGAGCGCCAGGGCCGGAAGCCCGGAAATTACCGCATTCATTGCCTGCTCCTATTATTTACTGCAGTTTGCGCCGGGATTTCGGGCAAGAAAAACGAATTGAAATGGACTCAAACATCGGCTTTCTCGATCATCAAATCGGCCTCGTACTGAAAGCAGGTCATCTGTTCGGCGCCATTGGCCGTGATCAAGAACATGTCCTCAAGCTTGACCCCGTGCCCGCCGCCTTGGGCACCGGAATAGCTTTCAACGCTGATCACCATGTTCGGCTCTAACACGCCGTGATAATCCCCCATTGGCCAGTCCTCGGGGTAATACACCTTGGGAAACTCGTCACACAGCCCACAGCCGTGAAAGGCGCACACATAGCGCTGCTCGCGATAGATCGGATCCCGGGCATAGGCGTTTTGAGACAGGCTAAGCAGATCCACGCCAGGGCGCAGCAATGACCGGTTGTGTTGGATTTCCTGCCAGGCGTGTTGGTATGCATGGCATTGCTCATCCGTGGGCACCCCATCGCACAGCCAGGTACGGGAAATGTCCGCCAGGTACCCCATCGGGCCGATCATGTCGGTGTCAAAGGCCACCAAATCGCCAGACTGTATGACCCGCTGGGTGGCCTCTTGCAGCCATGGGTTGGTGCGCGGCCCGGAACACAGCATCTTGCCATCGCACCAGTCGCCGCCCTGGGCAATGTTGTGTTGGTGCAGAATCGACAATAGTTCGACCTCGGTCATCCCTGGATGCAAGGCCTGTTGCATGCGTTTCATCGCCCCCTCGGCGACCCAGATTGAGTGACGAATGCACTGGATCTCTTCGGCGGATTTGATCATCTTCGCCCGCTCAATCAGGGGCTCGGCGTCGACGACGGAGCACCCCATCGCTTGCAGACCCAAGGCCAAGTCTGGCCCAAAGCGCTCGATCGCGACCCGGCGCTCGCTGCCCATCAAGGCCAACAGG
Organism: uncultured Litorivicinus sp.; assembly: GCA_938091715.1. Taxonomy (GTDB): domain Bacteria; phylum Pseudomonadota; class Gammaproteobacteria; order Pseudomonadales; family Litorivicinaceae; genus Litorivicinus. The sequence goes on along the minus strand of CALKMT010000214.1, from coordinate 11,027 downwards.
GTGCGGGCCAAGCGCTTGGTGTTCTCGCGATAATCCAAGCCGCCATCAAAGGGCGTCACGAACTCAGAGCGGCGATAGTCCCCCACCTGTCGATAACCGCGCTGACTGGCACCGAACAAAATCGCCGGCCCCTGGGCGGGAATCCAGGCATAGGCCGTGGGGATGTGGGACTGAAACAAGGCGTACTCGGCAAAGTCCAGCCCATAACGCAGGTTGACCGGGTTATTGATCAGGCAGCCGGCCACGCCATTGGCCTGCAGCTGTGCTTGGATTCGGGCGTAGCGATAGGCGCACAGGGTTTCGTATTCCGAGTCAGACAAAGGGCCCACGGCGTCCTCCTTTTTTGGCCTAGCATCCATCCCGGTGCGACCCAAGACCAACGAATAAAATGACTCGTTGCCTTCGACAAAAACGATAGCGTCAACCGGGCAAAACCCTTACTCTCAGGGCATCTCAGGTTGACCGAACAACAACAATGAACATCAGCCACCTAAAAGCCTTCCTGGAAATTGCCGCGACCGGATCTTTTTTAAAAAGCGCCGAGCGTTTGCACATCACCCAGTCCACCATCAGCGCGCGAATAAAGACCCTGGAAGAGCAATTGGGCCAGCCCCTGTTCATCCGTAAACGGGATGGCGCCCTGTTGACACCCCAGGGCCACCAGCTGGTGCATCACGCGAAAACCGCGGTCCAGGCCTGGGCCCAGGCCAAGCAGCAGTTGTCGTTGCCGGATCAGTTGGAATCCATCCTGTCGATCGGCGTACAGACCGATTTGTGGGACACCCTGCTGTTGCCCTGGTTGGACGTGTTGAAGCAAGAGCATCCCGACGTGGGCCTGGCCCTGCGGGTTGAGTACAGCGAGACCCTGTTGGAAGAGATCCACCAGGGCAAGTTGGACCTGGCCATCACCTATTTACCCAGCTCGTTTCCGGGTTTTGTCAGCGATGCTCTGTACAGCGATGAGCTGATCCTGGTGTCCAGCCATGAACGCCCGCCGACCCAGGAGTGGCGCGAGGATTATGTCTACGTGGATTGGGGGCGAGAATTCCAACGTGCCCATCAAAAGGCCTATCCAGGCCTGCGGGCACCGGCATTCAGTGTGGGCTCCTATCGCCTGGCCATGGACTATATTTATCGCAACGAGGGCAGCGCTTTTGTGCCCCGGCGGGCGGTCGAGGACCAACTCAAATCCGGTGTGATATTCGAAGTCAAAGGCGCCCCGCGATTTGCCCGGGACGTCTATTTAGTTCAGTCGATTACCCCGGCACAAAGCCAGCTAAACCAGATGGCCATCGACTCGCTAACCCGCTACCTGCGGGATCACTCCTGAGGGGCAGGCGCCGGGAACTGGTAATACTCGGCGTTCAGATAACGCGTGACCGCATCCACCTCGTCGGGAAACCACTGAACACTCATGGTGGTGTTGCAACTGTCGACCCAGGTATGCAGCGAACGGTATCGATCGGCTCGCCGCTCGGCGCGAGTATAAAACTCGGGATCGTGGCAGGTTGAGCAGGTCACGTCGTCACGCCACTCACCGTTTATTTCCCGCTCGAATTCGGTCTCGTCGTACAGGGCCTGGCCCCACTGGGGATCGGCACTGACGCCCGCGGACAACAGAAAAACGCTAACCATGACGCCTGAATACAGGATTCGCATGCTCCACCCCAGTGATCGGTTCTGACCCACCATAGCCAGTCCCCAAAGCGGAATAAATAGATCGTTTGGATAAAGGGCACTCCAGAGTCGGAGTGCCCCAATAAGTCCTAGGCGACTGCGATCAGGCCTTCCAGCTTGCGCTGCATGGTCTGGCAATACCAATCCACAAACTGACAAACGCCGTTCTCTTCGATCTCAGAATACGGACCCGGCCTGTAGCCTGGGGATTGGGTACCGATTTGGCACTCGCCTACCAGCGCCGCATCCTGGGCGTTGGTCATCTCCCAAACGTGGGTCAGGTGTTGCAGATCGTAGTCCACCCCTTCGACCGCGTCTTCGGGCACCAGCCATTTGGTGACCAACTGGGTACGGTTTTTGTCCAGCGGCAACATCTGGAAGCTGACCGCATGATCGCCCATCCAGTGGTTCCAGGTGTTGGGGTAATGGAAATACAAAAGCGCCCCAATGTTATCCAGCCCGCTGTCATCCAGGCGATGATTCTTGACCGCAGGCAGGCCGTCCATGGTGTAGGACGATGCCCCATGGGACAGAGGGATACGGGTCATGCGGTACTGACCATCAGCGTCGATGACCAGCCGCGAGGGCAACCCGGCCTGCTCACAGCGCTCCAAGAAGGCCTGCAACTCTGGATCCTCGTCCCCGTCTAGACCGGCCACTGCGTTGTTCTCCTGGTAGCTGCGCAGCAACTCCGGATGGTTCGAGTCGCAGTGATAGCACTCGCGGTTATTCTCAAAGACCAGTTTCCAGTTGCCCTGCTCGACCGCGGTGGTCATGTGGGCAACTTTCATCTTTTCCGGTTGATGAGGCGCGATAAAGGGCTCGACGTCCCGGGCAAAGGCACTGAAATCCGGGGCCTGATCCGCCACGCACACGTAGATGTAACTCGAGGTCACGCCGACGTGGACCGGTCGCAGTGAAAAGTCCTGGGTGTTAAAGCCCTCGCCCATGTTCGGGGCGAATACCAACTGGCCTTTGTAGTCATAGGTCCAGCGATGATAGGGACAGACCAAGCGTGCAGCGTTGCCGCGCTCTTGGGTGCAAATTCGGTGTCCCCGGTGCTGACAGGCATTGTGATAGGCGCGGATTTCGCCGTCCGAATCCCGCACCACCACCACCGGACAGTCGCCGATTTGCAGCGTCAGATAGCTGCCCGGCTTTTTCAATTCAAAGGTGTGGCCCGCAAAGATCCAGCTGGCATACCAGATATGTCGTAAATCGTCCTGGTAGACCGTGTCGCTGTTGTAGACCTCGGGGTCGAGCGCCCAGCGAGGACGCCGGGCTTGGATCAGTTCTAGTGTGCTTTTTTGACTCATTATTATTTTCCTGAACGAGCCTTTAAAAAAGCGACGAGACCCTAGCTCGCCGCCGCCTTTCTCGGCACCATGGCAATCATGATGTCGTGCATATCTAGAACGCCGACCGGCTGATCATCCTGGGTCACCACGAAGTGCTTGGAGGTGTCGCCATCGACCATGGCGATGGTGTCTTCCAAGTTTTGATCGTAGTTAACCGCGATGGCACCTGCCGGCACTTCGCCGTCCAGTGGCTTCATCACCGACCGAGTTCTAAGCACTCGAGCGCGGTTAATGTCGGCCACAAAATCTTCGATATACGGATCCGCAGGATTCAACAAAATGTCCTGCGGCTCTCCTTGCTGGACGACATATCCATCCTTGAGAACGACCAAATGGTCCGCCAGCTTTAGCGCTTCGTCCAAATCGTGTGTGATAAACACGACAGTCTTGTGAATTTCGCGTTGCAGCTCGAGCAGCAGATCCTGCATTTGCGAGCGAATGATCGGATCTAGGGCTGAAAATGCCTCGTCCAACAGCATGACTTCGGACTCGGCGCACAGGGCCCGGGCAATGCCGACCCGCTGCTGCATACCGCCGGACAGCTGGTGGGGGTAGCTGTCCTCGAATCCTTCGAGGCCCAGGCGGCTGAGCCACTTATTGGCCTCGGCCTTTTGGTCTTGCATCGGGCGACCCGAGACTTCCAGGGCCAGGGCGGCGTTTTCCGCCACCGTGCGATGAGGGAACAGGGCAAACTTTTGGAACACCATCGACATGCGCTTGCGGCGCATCTCGAGCAGGTCCTGCTCACCGAGTTTCAAGACGTCCTGGCCATCTAGGATGACCTCGCCTGCGGTCGGTTCGATCAGACGGTTCAGGTGACGAATCAGGGTGGACTTGCCCGACCCTGACAGTCCCATAATCACTGTGATCTCGCCGTCATGCATGTCGACGTTGATGTCGTTCAGGCCGAGCACGTGGCCGTGCTGAGCCAATAGGTCGGTCTTGGACATGCCAGCCTTGACCTTGTCGACCATGGGCTCGGGATTGTCACCGAAAATTTTGTACAGGCCCTTTACCGCGACCTTGACTCGTTTTTCACCTGCCGCGTTCATTGGTTGTCTGCCTGTGCTGCGTTAATTCGATCCAGTGCCGCCTTGGACACACGGTCCAGCAGGATGGCCAGCAATACAATCGCAAAGCCAGCCACAAAGCCGACGCCCAGACGTAGGTTGTTAATGCCGTCCAAGACCAGGGTTCCCAGTCCCGGCGCCGAGACCAAAGAGGCGATCACGACCATGGCCAGCGACATCATGATGGTCTGGTTGACCCCGGCCATAATGTTCGGCAAGGCCAAGGGTATCTCGACACCAATCAGTTTCTGACGTGAGGTCAGGCCATAGGCATTCGCCGCTTCGATGACCGACTGATCCACCAAACGGATGCCCAGGTTGGTCAAACGAACCACCGGCACGATGGCGTACAAAATAATCGCCATGCCGTACAACTTGGGCTCGGTGATCTTGAACAAAAAGATCAGCGGGATCAGGTAAACAAAGGTCGGCAGGGTTTGCAGCATGTCCAAGACCGGCGTAATGGCCCGTTGGGCTCGATCACTCTTGGACATATAGATGCCGATCGGCACGCCCAAGAGCACGCAGATAAAGGTACACACAAAGATAATGGCCAGGGTTTCCATGGCGTAGGTGTAGTGGTCGGTGAACAAGAAGAACGCCAAGAAGGCGGCCACCAGGCCTGCTATCCGGATTGACTTGGAGATGAAAAAGCATCCAAGGACCAACAGCGGCACCAAAAACCACCACGGGGTTTCGGTAAAGGCCGTCAATGCACCATCCAAGGCCCAGGACAGAGGCTGTGTCAGCGGGTCGAGTACGAATCGTAACGCTGGCCGAATGGCCAGGAATCCGTCCTCAAGACCGGCGGTCATGTCGCGGGTTTGGGGGATTTTGGAGCAGGCTTCGTGGAGGTTGTCCAACGAAGGGAATTTTACGTCGTACCAATTGGGCTCGTCGCCGCGCAAATTGGCCAGTGACATTAGGGAAGGTTTTTTATCTTCGTCACACCAGTCGCGTAGACCGATGGCGTTGAAAATACCTGAATATGTTGACATGGGAGTCCTGTTTTATAAACGAACTAAAGGGGTCTAAACGAAGACCCAAGGGCCGTCCGATGCGGACGGCCCGGGGTTGCCACCAAAAAGGCAGCACTGTTATTAGAACAGCTTTTCTAGGTTTGCTTTGGCTTCGCCGCTGACCATGCTCATGACCACGTCGGTGTGATTGGTCAGAACCCAAGCCGCTGTTTCATCAGCAGAGGCATTGTTTTCTTCTTTCCACGCCAGCATGGCTGAAATCAGATCGTTAGGCAGAGCGCTATTCTTGATGAACTCAGCCGCCGCAGGTGCGCGGTTAGCAAAGTCAGCCGTCATTGCGGTCAGTACCGGTGCTGCGGGGAAGTCAGAAACGCCAATCTTGCCAGCATCTTGGCCTTCAACCTGGTTCAGACGGTGCTGCTCGGGGTTTACGCCGCCCAGGTCAACTTTGACCATGGGGTACTTACCCAGAATGGCCGTCGGGCCCCAGTAGTAACCGAACCAAGGTGCTTGGTCTTCAAAGGCCGCCGCGATAGAGGCTGCCAGGTTGGCGCCAGAACCGTGATCGAACACTTCGATGCCGTTGCCTTCCAGGTCGTGAACGACTTTTAGGTTGTCGTTAACAATACGGCAACCCCAACCGACGGGGCAGTTGTGGAAACGCGCGCCGACCAATTCAGGATTCGCCAATACGCCCTCTAGGGTCGCCAGCTCAGGGTGCTTGTCCGCCAGGTACTGGGGAATCCACCAGCCTTCTTCGCCACCGTTGGCAAAGGTGTTGCCGGCAGTGATGACTTTGCCTTCCTCGACCAAGCCGTCATAGGCCGGTACTGAGTTCGACCATACTTCCGGCACCACGTCAGGCTGGCCTGTTTCAGCCAGTGAGGTAACCACCGGAACGGTGTCTGTGGGTACGATGGTGACCGAGCAGCCGTAGCCTTGCTCTAGAACGAATGAGGTCAAAGCTGCAACGCTTTCGCCGGATGCCCAGCCCATTGCGCCGACACTGACTTCGCCACAATTGGCGTATGCACCACCCGAGGCAGTCATTGCCACTGCGAGTGCTAAAGCGTGTCCATTCTTCTTCATTTGGGATCCCCCTAATTTTTTTAGTTTTGCTCGGAGCACACCCCGAGTGCTTATACACTCTGTTGGCTCCGAGGTGGGTTCGTCAACCGGGTTGTGACATATTTCTGTGTATATGCGACTTACGCGAGGCTGATTGCCACATTCTTGGTCTGAACGTAATTAAACAAGGCCTCTCGTCCTTTCTCACGGCCATAGCCGCTTTTTCCGACACCCCCGAAGGGGGTCTCTACCCCGCCGGCAAACCATTCGTTAACAAAGACCTGCCCGGCTCTCAGACGCCTTGTCAGGTTCATCGCGGCGGTGATGTCTTGAGTAAATAATCCGGCCACCAGGCCGTAATCCGTGCCGTTGGCCAGGTGCAGGGCCTCGGCGTCCGTGGCAAATGGCGTCACGGACAGCACCGGGCCAAAGACCTCGGTGTTGAACAACTCATGCTCGGGTTTGACTTGGTCAAACACCGTGGGCGCCAAAAACGCGCCCAGATCTGGGGTGCTGCCACCGGCCACCAGCCGTGCGCCGGCCTGAGAGGCCCGAGTAACGAGGCCCAGGGCCCGATCCCGTTGGCCTTCGCTGACCATGGCGCCCATGCCCGCACCGCTTTCCCGGGCATCGACACCGGTCTGCAGGGGCAAGCTGTTGGCCAGCGCTGCTGCGCGCTCGACAAACTCGGCGTGGATTGATTCGTGTACCAATACCCGGGACATAGCCGAGCACACCTGGCCGGCATTGAAAAAGATGCCCCAGCGCACGTTTTGCATCAGCGCATCCAGATCCGCATCGCCGCGTACGATAGCGGCACTCTTGCCGCCCAGCTCGAGCACGCAGGGCACGATGTTTGGCGCGGCGGCCTGGGCGATCTTGACGCCGGTTTCGACCGAACCGGTAAATACGATTTGATTGATGTCCGGGTGACCGGCCAAGGCGGCACCGGCGCTGTGCCCATGTCCGCACAGAATGTTCACGGCCCCTGGGGGGAAACCGGCGAACTCGGCGGCGGCGGCAAAACAGATTGACGACAGAGGATCCAATTCAGGGCTTTTGACGATGCACACATTGCCACTGGCCAGGGCCGGGGCCAAGGAACGCGCGGCCATCTCTAGCGGGTAATTCCAGGGAATGATTTGGGCCGAAATACCCAGCGGCTCGTGCTCGGTAAAGTCCATGTAGCCGTCGCCCAGGGGAATCGACACGCCCTCGAGAGTTTCCGCCTGGTTGCCGTAATACTCAAAATAGCGGGCACTGCCCTGGACCTCGATCAGAGCCTCCCAAAAGGGCTTGCCCGATTCGCGGCACAACAGTGAAGCGATGCTGTCCTGATAATCCAGCAAGAACTGACCCATGGCGCGCACCCGGCGGCCTCGCTCGACCGGACGCAGTTGGATCAGCTCTCGGGAATCCACGACCCGACGCGCCGCCTGGACCGCCTTGTCGACGTCCATGGGACTGGCCAGGGCCTGCTGGGCCACTAACTGCCCGGTGGCCGGGTCGGATACGGCCAACTGGCCTTCGCCGCCTTGCACATAGCGGCCGTCAATGTAGTTACAGCCCAGGTGCGCATCCCAGCGCGGGGAATCAGAACTCAACGGATACGTCTCCGACCGGGACGCTGCAGCAGCTTAGGACATCCCCGGCTGCGATCTCGTCATCGGTAATGCCGCCGTTGTGCTCCATGCTGACTTCGCCAGCCGCCAAGTGCACCCGACAGGTGCCACAAATGCCCATGCCGCAGGCCTTGGGAATGTGCAGCCCTAACTTGGTGGCGGCGGCGTGAATGGTTTCACCGGGGGCGATGCGCACGCTCTTGCCGCTGCCTGTGAACTCGACGCTGAGCAGGTCGGACACTGCGAGCGCTTCGTGCTCCTCTTGGGCCGTCTCGGCCTGCTCTAGGGCTTGCTCTTCGGCGACCGCGGGAATCTCGCCAAAGGACTCCTCATGGTAACGGCGCATGTCAAAGCCGACCCCCTGCAAAATCTCGCGCACCGCACGCATGTAGGGTTCGGGACCACAGCAGAAGACCTCACGATCCAGCACGTCAGGGCACATCAGAGCCAATTTGTCGCGGTCGATAAAGCCGCGGTAGCCGTTCCAGGTTTGACCAATATCCACCCGCTCGACAATCGCGTGCAGGGTCAAATTGTCGACACGAGAATCCATGTGCTCTAACTCCCGGCGGTAAATAAAGTCCCGGGGGGTGCGAGCGCTGTGGGCAAACACGATGTTGTTGTCTGAATTGGTGTCAAACAGCCAGCGCGCCATGGACATCAGCGGAGTAATGCCCACGCCACCGGACAGAAACAGGTATTTGTCCGCCGGGTAATCGATCACGTTGAAGCGGCCAACCGGGCCGTGGACGATCAATTCATCACCCTGGTTCATGTGGTCGTGCATCCACGAGGATACCTGGCCGCCGGGTAACTTTTTAATGGTCAGGGAAAAGCTGTACGGCACCGAGGGAGAGCTGGAAATGGTGTACGAGCGCATGACCTGCTCGCCCTCGATTTCCAACTCCAGGGTGACAAACTGCCCGGGCTTGAAGAAAAACATCAACGGTTGTTCTGCCGCAAACACAAAGGTTTTGACATCCCAGGTCTCGTCGATCACACGCACGCAGCGCATCACGTGACGTCCGTTCATCCAGGTCTGGGTCTGGACCGGCTGAAAGGCGTCTGAATTGGGGATACTGGCCGAAGTGTTCATCACGCACCGTTTGTTAAGATTTAGATTCAGTGTGCCGAACTCAGGATTGGGAAAATAGCGTGATTACGACACTTTATTTTTCTGCGCGTCCCCGGTGTCCCAACGCGTCCCGTATCTCCGGATGGACATTTAGGTCGCCGGATTTAAGCGATTCGAAATAGGCCTGGGCGCGGCCGTCATGGTCTTGATCCCGGACCTGCTGGATTAGGACAGGCAAGGCGGCTTGGGGATCTAGCTCAAAGCCAAGCCCCTGCAGGTGCTCAATGAAATCGATGGGATCGATTAAATCCGCGAACATCATGGTGTTTTTCTCCGTTTTGACAGTAGCGCCGACTGCTTTTGAGGGGTTATTCTCGTCGTATACTCCCCGAGCACAATAATAATGAGCGACACAAAGCGCGAATTCTCGAAAACCATGCTGGGTCAACACACCGACTCGCTGGCGCGACTGACCCCCAATCGCACGTACCGTGTGGGTTTCGTTCTGCTCGACCATTTTTCCTTGATGAGTTACGCCTCGGCCGTGGACACCCTGGTGACCGCTAACTTGGTGACCGGCAAGCGCCTGTTCAGTCACTCGAACTATGCAATTCATCAGCCCCGGGTCGCCAGCGATCTGTCGATTGATCTGGCCACCGATGGCACCGCACACCAAATCACCACCGACGCCGAGGGCCGACGCCTGGATGCCATCATCGTGGTCGGGGGCTATCGCAGCTCGCTGCGTTACGATCCGGTGCTGATCGACAAGCTGAAACAAGCCGATCATCACCAGCTTGTTCTGGGTGGTTTGTGGAATGGCAGCCTGGCCCTGGCTCAGGCCGGCACGATGAACCAGACCGCCTGCGCTCTGCACCCCGACAACCATGCTTATTTACGGGAAAAGTATCCGACGGTGCGCCTGGCGGACACGTCGAAACACTGCACCGACACACGGCTGACCGCAGCCGGTCCCAGCTCGACCTTGGAGTTGATGTTGGAGTGGGTGGGCAATCTGAGCGACAAGAGCATCGCCGGTGCCGTGCGGGAAATCCTGGCACCGGACAGCCTGGCCTCGGGCACCACCAATGCCAGCTCGATGCTGCAAAACGATCCCAGCTTGCCGGAAACCCTACGCTCGTTGATTCAACTGATGCGCGCCAACATTGAAGAGCCGCTGTCCAGCGAAGAGCTGGCGTCCTGTGTGGATCTGTCCCGGCGCCAGGTGGAACGCCTGTTTCAGGCCCACCTGGGAACATCACCCTCGCGCTATTACTTTGAATTGCGCCTGACCCAGGCCCAACGCTTGTTGGTGCAGACCTCGGACTCGATCACCCGGATCTCGCTGGCCTGCGGATTCGTGTCCAGCTCGCACTTCAGCACCTGTTTCAAGGATTTCTTTGGCGAATCGCCCTCGGTGGCCCGCAAGCGGCAGCGCGAGGCTGGCTAGGCGATCGGGCTGACCTCGAACAGGCCAAACTCAACGCCCTGTTGAGCCGCCGATTGAGTCTGCACCGCCCGGGTTTTAACCGAATGCCCCTGGGCCTCGGCAATCTGATCAACAGCCCCCGCGAACCACCCCGTGTACATGTAGTCGACTTTGCGATCGACCTGGCCCAATTGATACACAAAGGCCGAATGGTCCAAGCGAACCCGGGCTGTGCCCGCGGCGATGTCCAGGTGTTCGGTGGTAAACAGGCCCCAGCCCCGCTGCGACAGGCGCTTCATGTAATGCAAAAACACCGCGTCACCGGAAATGCCGTGGGTCTGGGCTTCTTGTTGGCACCAAAAATAAGCACTCTTGTAGCCGGCTTTGTACAGGGCCTCGGCATACACATCGGCGCCCAAGGCTTCCTCGACCGCCACGTGGTTATTGATGAAAAAGTGCCGCGGCACGTACAGCATGGGCAGGCCGTCGGTACTCCACACGCCGGTTTCATCGTCGACCAAGATCGGCATTTCAGGGGCGTGATGGCTCATTGGGCGTCCTCCAACCAGACGTTGCGCAGCAAATTAACCCAGTTTTCACCCATGATTTTCTGGGTCTGGCGCTCGCTAAATCCGCCTTTTAACAACGCCTCGGTTAGGTTTCCGAACTCGCCCAGGGTTTGGATGCCCTTGGGATTGACGACCTTGCCAAAACGGGTCAACCGACGAGCGTAACCCTTGTCATGGGT
>CALKMT010000213.1 GCA_938091715.1 uncultured Litorivicinus sp. | reverse complement strand
GGTCGGCACCCTGATTACGGCGTTGGGCACCGGCATTGGTCGGGACGATTTTGATCTGAACAAGTTGCGCTATCACAAGATCATTATCATGACCGACGCCGACGTTGACGGTTCGCACATTCGGACGCTATTGCTGACGTTCTTTTATCGTCAGATGGTCGATGTCGTGGCCGCGGGGCACATCTACATTGCCCAGCCGCCTCTGTACAAGGTCAAGAAAGGCAAGAATGAGCAATACCTAAAGGATGAAGGTGCATTGCAGGACTGGCTGGTGCAAGTGGCCCTTGAAGGAGCTGAGCTGATTCCTGGCCCGGACGCGCCGCCAGTGACGGGTGCACCGCTAGAAGCCCTCATCCGCAGTTACCTTGAAGTTAACCAACGGGTCGAGCGTCTGTGCCGTCGCTTCCCCGATGTGATTGCGAAGGCCCTGCCGTATCTGCCCAAGGTTTCACGTGAAAACCTTGACGATCAAGCGTTCTTGGTCGATTGGAGTGATCGCCTGAGTAAGTGGTTGCCTGACGACCCCAGCAGTGGGTTTGTGGTCAATGTGGTAGTCGAGCGCGACGAAGAGCGATCCGTGTATCGCCCTGTAGTCCGGATGACCTGGCGCGGCACCACCAGTGAACACCCCTTGGGCCTTGAGCTGGTCGAGAATGCCGATTATCAGCGCATGATTAACCTGGGTACTGAGATCAGTAACGCTTTGGATCAAGGTGCTGAAATTCGCCGCGGCGAAAAAGGCCGTCCGGTTCGCACGATGGGCGATGTGTTTGATTTCTTGATGGCGGAAGCGCGCAAGGGCCCCATGATTCAGCGCTATAAAGGGCTGGGTGAAATGAACCCTGAGCAGCTGTGGGAAACTACCATGGATGCCGACAACCGCCGGATGTTGCAGGTCACCATTGAAGACGCGATGAAGGCAGACGAGATGTTCACTACCTTGATGGGAGATGAAGTGGAACCTCGTCGCGAGTTTATCGAGCAGAACGCTCTGAACGTGGCCAACCTAGACGTTTAATTCGGCCCAGTGTCCTAGAGAGTCGTACACCGGAACGGTCGGGGCGTGGTCGCGCTCCGTATTCGCTCCCTTGCCGGTCCGCACTAACACCGCAGGAATCCCCACGGCCTGTGCGGCCTGCAAGTCCTTGTAGCTGTCGCCAATCATCAAGGTTTCATGTGAAACAAAACCCTCGCCTCGCTGTCGGATGAGTTGTTCCAGCAACCCCGGCTCTGGCTTGCGGCACCGGCAACAGTCGTCGGGCAAATGGAAGCAATGGGCAATTGCGTCAATCCGCCCACCTAGTGCTTCGACGCCCTGCCGCATCTTTAAATGCATTTGATCGAGGTCTACCGAGGTAAACAAACCGCGAGCTAGACCGCTTTGGTTCGTGGCGATCCCAATCCAAACACCCTGTTGGCTAAGTGTTGCGATCGCCTCTAAAGCGCCCGGCAGCGGCTGCCATTCCGCTGCGCTCTTTATGTAGTCCGGACTGTCATGATTAATCACGCCATCCCGATCCAAGAAGAGCGTGCGCAACGCCATTAGGTTGAAATCACCGACAGATCTGCCACCTGTTTGAACAGACCTGACAATTGGCTCAATAGGGCTAAGCGGTTCTGGCGAACGGCATCTCGGTCATCGTTGACCATCACGTCGGTAAAGAACGCGTCAATGGGGCCGCGCAGCGAGCCCAAAATCTGCAGCCCGGTGGCAAAGTCATTGTTCGCAAGCGCGGTGGTTAACTCGCCCCGCGCCTGGATAACGGCTTGATCGAGCGCACGCTCTTGTTCGGTTTCAAACAAACTGGCTTCAACGGCGCGGGCGACCTGCTCGGCTTTACCGAGTAGATTGGCTACCCGCTTGCCGCCTGCAGCGACCGCTCGGAGGTCATCTCCGCCCAAGGCCCCTTGCAGGGTATGGCAGCGCGAGGCGATAGTCACCGGGCACAGCGGTGGATGTGCACCCAGAACAGCGGCATAGGTTTCCGCTTGAATGCCCTCGTCCTGCAGCATGACCTTCAGGCGTTCAGCCACAAACTCGCTGACCTGTGCGACGGTGTCTGAGTTCTTGGTGTACTCCGACAGCCCGTCAGCCGCTGACTGGATCCATTGAGCCAGGTCGACCTCGGCTCCGTGGCTGCGCACAATACGCAAGATTCCCAAGGCAGCCCGACGCAAGGCGAAGGGATCTTTGGATCCGGTGGGCGGTTGGTTGATGGCAAATAGCCCGACCAGGCTGTCTAGTTTATCGGCGACCGCAATGGTCGAGCCGACCGGAGTTTGTGGCAGGCTGTCTTTGGCGCCGGCCGGTTTGTAGACCTCGACTAACGCCTCAGCTACGTCGGCGGGATACCCCTCGTGCCGAGCATAATAGGTTCCCATCAGGCCCTGTAGGTCGCTGAACTCCAGGACCATTTCGCTTAACAGGTCGCACTTGGCCAACTGACTGGCCTGTTGGGCGGTCGAGGGATCCGCGCCAAAGGTATTGGCAATGGTGGCGGCCAGAGCGCCCGCTCGACGTGATTTGTCACCCAAGGATCCTAGCTCTTCGTGGAAGACAATCTTGTCGAGCTTGCCTAGGCGATCGGCCAATGGTGTTTTCAGATCGGTATCCCAAAAGAACTTGGCGTCGGCCAATCGCGCGTTCAGCACTCGCTCATTGCCGGCCACTACTAAGCTGGGATCCTTGGACTCGAGGTTGGCCATGGTGACAAAGTAATTGGCCAGGCTACCGTCTGCATGTTTCACGTGAAAATATTTCTGATGCTCTTTCATC
>CALKMT010000212.1 GCA_938091715.1 uncultured Litorivicinus sp. | reverse complement strand
GCCATGCGCGACATGGTTCAGAACCACATTCTGCAATTACTCAGCCTGGTGGCGATGGAAGCACCCGCCAGCTTGGATCCCGATGCGGTGCGTGACGAAAAGGTCAAAGTGCTGCGTGCCCTGCGCCCGCTGTCCGAGCGCGCCGACATCGACGCCAACACCGTGCGCGGCCAGTACCGCGCAGGTGCCGTGGATGGGGCGGCTGTGCCCGGCTATTTAGACGAGCCAGGCTGCAACCCTGAAAGCGCCACGGAAACCTTTGTCGCGATCCGTGCTGAGATCAACAACTGGCGCTGGGCCGGCGTGCCTTTTTATCTGCGCACCGGCAAACGGATGCCCAGTCGCTATTCCGAGATCAGCGTGCAATTCCGCGACGTACCGCACAACCTGTTTGCGCAGGAAAACTCTGACGTTCAGGCCAACCGTTTGATCATCCGTCTGCAGCCTCAAGAGGGCGTGCAATTGCAGATGATGTACAAGGTCCGGGGTCTGGGCGGAGGAATGCGGCTGCGCAAAGCTGAGCTAAACCTATCGACCGAGGACTTCCGTCCGCCACGCAACGCCTACGAGCGATTGTTGTTGGACGTAGTGCGCGGCAACCAGACCCTGTTCGTGCGCCGTGACGAAGTAGAAGTCGCCTGGCGCTGGGTCGATCAAATTATGGCCGGTTGGCAGTCCGATGCCGAGGGCCCCAAAGCCTACAACGCCGGCACCTATGGGCCGACCGCAGCGATTGCGTTGGCGGAAAAAAATGGACACAGCTGGAATGAATGATCCTTTGCGCCATACCTTCGAGTCTCGGGACCAATTGATGGAGCAGGCGGCGGTGGACATTGCCCAGCGCCTGCAGGACAGCATCGACCGCCGTGGTGTGGCACTGCTGGCCGTGTCTGGCGGCTCGACTCCGAAAACCCTGTTTCCACGCCTGGCCCAGGCCGACATTGAATGGTCCGCGGTGAAAATTTGTCTGGTTGACGAGCGCTGGGTCGAGCCCGACGACGCCGATTCCAACGAGCGACTGGTGCGCGAGTTATTGCTGCAAGACAAAGCCGCCGCGGCCACCTTTGTGCCGATGAAAAATGCTGCCGGCACACCGGGCGAAGGCGTCACCTCGCGCCATGCGGATTACGAGGCATTGCCTTGGCCTGCGGATGTCATGCAGTTGGGCATGGGCGAGGATGCCCATACCGCCAGCTTATTCCCCGGGGCGGACGAGTTGCAGTACGGACTGACCACGCCACGTCGAATTCTGGCCGTTACCCCACCGGTCGCGCCGCACCGTCGCATGAGCCTGTCGCTGTCGGCGATTCTGGACAGTCGTTGCATATTGCTGCTGGCCGCGGGGGAATCTAAGTTGCCAGTGATCGAGCAAGCCCTGGCGGGCACGGACGTTCGTGAGATGCCGATTCGAGGAATATTTACCGCGACAGCCGCGGTGCATATCTATTACGCTCCTTAGCATGACACTTCAGGCTGACACGAATCGCGTGATTGAGTTGGCCGAGACCTATATCGAAGGGCCTCCGGCGGGCATTGAACACGCGACCCTAGAGGACTTCTTTCAGGCGGTCAGCGCACTGATTGACGAGCATCCGTTAGCCAGAATTCTGGGGTGTGTGTCCGAGCAGGACGTCGAGGACGGGGTCAAAACCTTTGTCGAGCGCACCGTCCTCAGTGACGTGGCGCGACGCCCGAACCCCTCGCTAGAATGCCGCCGCTTGTTATTTGCCTGCCTGGATTACGAGTCGCTGGTTTTTTTGTCCAAAAACCCAACCGTCGACGAGCTAAACCAGTCCCGGGCCAAATTTGAAGCCCTGCGCATCAAGCAGGCGTATCTGAGTCAGTTCGAGTAAGCCCAAACCGGCGCAACATCCAGCTGTAACATTCCGCGACCTCTTGCAGCGGGCCAAAGCGTCCAGATGCGCCGCCGTGTCCGAGCTCTTCCATACGCAAATAAACCGGATTGGACGAGACTTGGCGCAAGCGCGCGCAGTATTTCATCGGCTCCCAAAAGGTCACCCGGGGATCCGTTAAGCCTGCGGTCACCAGCACCTCGGGATAGGGGTTGGGCGCCAGATTGTCATAGGGCGAATAGCTCTGAATCCGGCGAAAGGCCTCGGGGTCCTCGATCGGGTTGCCCCACTCCGGCCACTCTGGGGGGGTCAGCGGCAGATCCGCATCCAACATGGTGTTCAGCACATCAACAAAGGGCACATCTGCCAACATGCCAGCAATGTCCCCGGCACGACGGTTTAATACCGCGCCGACCAGCATGCCCCCGGCACTGCCCCCGTGGATGATGACCTTGGGGTGTTGCAAGCGGGCCCAATCCAAGGCCCGCTCAAAATCGTCAAAGCTATGGGTCTTGTGCTCGCTCCGGCCGTCGCGGTACCAGTGATAGCCCATCTCCATGCCGCCGCGGACGTGGGCCGTGACGTGCACGAGTCCCCGGTCAACCAGACTTAGCCGGGCGCTGGAAAAGCTCGGCTCGAGCGACAGGCCATAGGCCCCATAGCCATACAGGACCACCCCGGTCACGGGACCCTCACGACGCAGCACCGTCAGGGGAACACGGGTGCCCTGGCTGTCAATCCAAACACGTTCGCAACGATAGTCGTCCGGGCGATGGCCCGAGGGCAGTTCTTGGCGTTTCAGGGTTTTGACCGCGCCGCTGGCCAGGTTTAACTCCCATAATTCGCTGGGGTGGCGGGGGCTGGACCAATTTAGACGTTGCCAATCCTGATTCGAGGTCAGGGCGTTGCCCAGCGCCAGATCGGACAAGGACTCGGGCAGGGTTAAGTGCTGCCAGTCCTGGCCCCAGGCACACCAGCGCAGATGCGGCGCGGCGTCCCGGCTTTCGAGCACGACTAAATAATCATCCAACACCGCAAAATCGCTGACCAGACCCTGCTCTGGGACCCACAGTGGCGCCCAATCGCCGCCCGCAATCGGCCGCTGATAGAGGCCAAAGTCTTCCCGCTGGTGATTGGATTTCAAAATCAGGTGCTGGCCGTGGGTGTCCAAATCGCACTCCCAGCCGGCGCTTCGATCAACTACCGGGTCCCCCAGGGACAGGGTCGCCAGATCAATCAGGCGTATCTCGGTGACCTGATGTTGGTGGGCCGCCAACAAGCCAAATCGGCCGTCTTGGGTCTCGGACAGGTCTAGGAAAAAACTTGGGTCGGGTTCGTGATACAGGCGTCGGATCTGTCCGCTTTCAGGATGCCAGGCGCGGATCTCCCGGCCACGGTTCTCATCATCCAGCCAGATGTACACCACCCACTGGCTGTCCGCCGAAAACAGCAACTGCGGCTGACAATCGTCTGGGCACTCGGCCAGGGTTTGATGGACGTCACGCAGCGTCAGCCGGTAGTGCTCATTTCCCTGGGTATCCAGGGTCAGGGCAAATCGCTGATGATCGGGGGCGTACTCAAGCGTGCCCAGGTCATAAAATTCGTACGGTTCACTGTGTTGGTTGGCGTCGAAATAGCACGCCCAGTCGCCCCCTTGATAGCGGCGCAAATACTGCGGATAGCTGGCGTTTTCTGGATAGGTCCAGTGATACTCCCAGTCCCCATCCGGCAGCGGCACGCCTTCCAGCGAGTCGGCCATGCGCCCACGTAGTTCGCGGACCAATTGTTGCTCAAATTCTAGGTCGCGCTGGGCGTTATAATGGTGCGCCTCGTGATTCAGGATTTGACGCAGCTCGTCGGGCAACTGTTCGGGGTCTTGCAGGATGTCGCGCCAGTTTGGCGGCTTGAAATAGGCAAAGGGATCGAGCCAGTCGATCCCATGCCGGTGTTGGAGTTGTTCAAGCGTGCGGGGATTGGGGATTGTCATCCCCGCACTGTAATTAACTCTGGTGGTCTTGGCGACGCTTGTCCATCTTGGCTTTGCGTTTGGCCATCTTTTCGGCCTGCTTGGCCATGCGCTGATCAAACTTAACTTGCTGTTCGGGCGTCAATAGCGCGCGCATCTCTGCCTGGTGTTGATCCCGTAAGGGTTGCATGGCGGCGCGGTGTGTTTCACGCAGCTCCATCCACTGTGTTTTTTGCTCGGCGGTCAAATCCAGGCCGCGCAGTTCTTTGTCAAAGCCTTTGGCCATGGCGCCGGTTGAAGCGATGGCGATCAGGGTGCCGAGTACGAGATGTTTCATGATTCATTCCTTGTGTGAGTTGATGGAAAGCATTCTGGACCGGCCGAGTATTAAGTGGGGTTATGAAGCGTTACGGCATGTAACCGATGGTTGCGGGGTAAACCTTTGTAACCGCGGGTGTTTCCGGTCTCAAACTGGTTCATTATTAGCCGATGAATGCGAATTTATTGTTGGTCGAAGACGACCCGGACATGGCCGATTTGTTGGCCCAGGTACTGGCCTACGAGGGCTACAGTGTGACCCACGCGGGCAACATCGCGGCGGCCAAGGCCCTGCTGTCCGATCAGATACAGCTGGCCCTGTTGGACGTTGGACTGCCCGATGGCAATGGCTTTGATTTGCTACGCGACCTACGCGAAAGCCATCCCAAGTTGCCGGTAATCATGTTGACCGCCCGGGGCGAGGCCATGGATCGCGTGCTGGGGTTGGAGTTGGGTGCCGATGATTACCTGCCCAAACCCTTTGAAACCCGCGAGCTGACCGCCCGAATCCGAGCGGTACTGCGACGCAGTCTGCCCGAGGATACGGTTATTGAGTCGGTGATCGAGCTGGACGCTCGCCGGCGGGAAGCCCGCATGGGCGGCAAGTTACTGGACTTGACTGGGGCGGAATTTGATTTGATGACCCTGTTAATCAAGAACACCCCGGATCCGGTCAGCAAGGACGAGCTGTCCGAACAAGCCCTGGGCAAGCCATTGGGCCCCTTTGACCGGGCCGTGGATGTGCACATCAGCCGTCTGCGCAAAAAATTGGGCGAGGGCGATCAGTCGCCTAAAATCGTGGCCATCCGCAACCGCGGCTATCAGTGGCTCGAGCCGGTATGACGCTGTTCTGGCGCCTATTTTTATCGATTTTTGCCGCACTGCTGCTGACCGGCGGGTCGATGGCCTTTATCAGCCATACCCTGCGAGACATTCCCAGCTCCGATATCGATCCCGGCGGCGCCGCGGTACTGGGCCGCAGTGCCGGTGTGGTCAGTCAGGTGCTCGAGCGCGAGGGCCTGGCTGGGTTACGTGACGTTCAGCGTCGACGCTTGCGCCCGTTGCTGTTTGAAATGGACGGTGAACCGGTCATTCGTGCGCCACATTTTGTTCGCCAACTGGCCGAGCAAGCCAGCCCGGGCGCGCCCAAGGTGTGGATCAATCAGGGCCAGGTCCTGATCGGCCCGGCCCTAATCACCTTTGAAGGCCGGCCAATCAAGTTGTTTCTGATTTCCCGGGCGCCCAAGGGCAGCCAACCCCAAGCGCCCTTTGGCCTATTCGTGCTCGTGGGGACGTTTTTTGCTGCGCTGTTGTCTTACGTGCTGACGCGCATCATTTCCCGCCGAATCAAGCGCCTAAAGCGGTGGTCACAAGAATTGGCGGTGGATTTGAATTCGCCGGCGCCGGCCGAGCTGGTCAAACGCCGAGACGAGCTGGGTGAGTTGACCCGGGCCTTGGGTGGGATGGCCGAAAAAATTGAGTGCCAACTCGAGGCTCAGCGCGCATTGACCCGCATGGTCAGCCACGAGGTGCGTACCCCCTTGACCCGGTTAAAGCTGGTCTTGGATTTGATGGAGCGATCTGACGATCCCAAGGCCCTGTTGCAGCGAGCGCATGGGCAGATCCATTCGCTGGATGGTCTGTTAGAGCAGATGCTGACCCTATCGCGCCTGGAAGCCAACGCCTGGGCGCCCGAGATTCAGCGCGAGCATTGGTCCGAACGCTTTCGGGGCTGGTCCCAGGAATGGCGTGAACAAGCCCAGGAGTCGGGCGTTGAGTGGCAGGCCGAGGTGGCGGATGACTTGGTCTTCGCCGGCGACGAAACCCTGATGCACGTGGCCTTGGACAATCTGGTGCGCAACGCCCTGTCGCTGTCCTCGCCGGGTCAACAACTGAGCCTTGCGATCAAGCCAGGCCTAGAGATCTGTCTTCAGGACCAGGCCGGTGGCATTCCCGAGGATCAATTAACTAGCGTGCTGGATCCCTTTGTCCAGGGGACGCGTGCCAGCGGCTCGACGGGTTTGGGATTGCCCATTGCCTCGCAAATCGCCCGCCTGCATGGCGGCCAGCTTCGCCTGGAGAACCATGGCGAGGGCCTACAGGTTCGGCTGACGTTGCTCGGTCTGTCGGGTTAATCGCACGGCTTTTTTATACTTGTCCAAGGCCTCGTTGGTTTGCCCCAACGCGGCCAGGGCATCGCCCCAGGTCCGCCACAAGCGGGCATCGGTAACCTGATCGGTCATCACACTGGCAAAGGTTTGGCTGGCCGAGTGGTTCAAGCCCTCGGCGACCAGCAATCGCGCCAGGCGCAATTTGGTAGCGGCGCTGTGCAACCCCTCCGGTAAGCGCTCTAGCACCACGGTGGCCCGGCCTGTCAGGCCTGCGGATTCGAAAATGTCAGCGGCTAACTCGGTCTGTTGCAGGGTAAGCGGGCGCTCGATGGCCCGCTCGGCCTCGGCCACCGCGCGATCGATCTCGCCGCGTATATTCAAGGCGTGCGCCAGGTACAAACGAGCCTCTGAC
>CALKMT010000211.1 GCA_938091715.1 uncultured Litorivicinus sp. | reverse complement strand
CAAGCGGTTGGGGAAAAGTCCGACCGCAGTTTGTTCCTGCGGCCTCGGACCGAAATCGTATGCGGTCAATGTGAGGCTCACTTGGGCCATGTGTTCGAGGATGGGCCTCAGCCCACGGGGCTGCGTTATTGCATGAATTCGGCGGCGCTCGATCTGCATCGTGACTAGGGCTCGGGTCTTTCACGACGGCGGCTGCCCGCTGTGTAATTTGGAAATTAATGCCTTAAAAGCCAAGGGCGTACAGTTTGATTTCGTCGATGTCACCGCGCAGGACTTTGACGCCACCATTTTGCATACCGATCAGGCAACAGCCGAGTATTGGCTGCACTGGGTGGATGCCGAGGGTCGGGTGTATCAGGGCTACGAGGCCAATCTGCAGATGTGGCGAGCCGCCGGTTACCGGTTTGTGGGATTTGCAGAGCATCCCTGGGTTGCGCCCGTGGGCCGGCTTGTCTATGTTGCGTTCGCCAAATTTCGCGGTCCGCTGGGCCGGGCTTACAACTTTGTAGGTAACTTACTTGCAAAGGCAAAGTAACGCCGTCACTCTAGGTTAATCGGCCACGGAATGGCATCAACTACGACTCGAAAACCTGGGAGTTTTCATGATTGATGAAATGTCCGGCCTGTACCGGCAATTGCTCACCCATCTGGGCGAGGATCCGGACCGCGAAGGTCTATTAGACACGCCAAAGCGGGCCTCCAAGGCCATGCAGTTTCTGACCCAAGGCTATCGCCAAGACCTGAATGAACTGATCAACGACGCGGTATTTTCCAGCGACAACGACGAAATGGTCGTGGTTCGGGATATCGAGCTGTATTCCATGTGCGAGCACCACATGTTGCCCTTTATTGGCAAATGCCACATTGGTTACCTGCCGGACGGCAAGGTGTTGGGCCTGTCCAAATTCGCCCGGATCGTCGACATGTTCGCCCGCCGGCTGCAGATCCAAGAAAACCTGACCAAGCAAATTGCCCAGTGCGTCGAAGAGGTGACCGGTGCCCGTGGAGTCGGTGTGATTGTCGAGTCCAAGCACATGTGCATGATGATGCGCGGGGTCGAGAAGCAAAACAGTCACATGACCACCAGCGTGATGACCGGCCAGTTCCGGGAATCTCAAGCGACCCGGTCGGAGTTTATGAGGCTGGCGGGGCTGTAAATGAACAGCCCAAGCGTCGATCCACAGGAACGTCGCAAATTCGAGCAATTTGCCGAGACCTGGTGGGATCCCACCGGGCCTTTTTGGCCACTGCACCGGCTAAATGATTATCGCAGCGAGTGGTTGCTGCAACGCATGGGCGGGGGCTCGGAGTTGCCGCTGTCGGGCCTGCGCATTCTGGACATCGGCTGTGGCGGTGGCTTGGCCGCCGAAGCCATGGCCCGGGCAGGCGCCCAGGTCACGGGCATTGATATCGTAGAGCGTTCGATCGCTGTGGCGCAACGTCATGCGGCTCAGAGCGATTTGGACATTGATTATCGCTGTATTACCGCCGAGGCCTTGTTGGCCAGCGATCCCGAGCCCTTTGATTGGGTGCTGAACCTGGAGGTCGTCGAGCACGTGGCCGATCCCGCGCAGTTCATCCAAACCACCAGTGCCTTGGTTCGGCGGGGCGGCTATCAGGTGGTGGCCACCATCAATCGCAATCCTCTCGCCTGGTTGATTGCAATTTTTGGGGCCGAGCAAGTCTTGGGCTTGCTGCCCAAGGGCACTCACGAATACCGAAAGTTGGTGAAACCCTCCGAGCTGATGGGGTACCTGTCCGCGGCGGGCATGCACGAGCCCGTGCTCAACGGGGTGGCCTTTAATCCTTGGCTAAAGCGCGCCAGCGACACCTGGCATACCTGGGTCAACTACATGTGTATTACCCGTCGTGCCTAGGTTGCAATTAATTGGGGTGGGCAGCGCGGATTCGGTTCGCCACTTCAATACCAATGCCCTGGTCGAGCAGTCTGGCAGTCGGATGTTGATTGACGCGGGTCATACCGTTGGGCGCGCGTTGGCGGCTTGCCAGCTAAGCACCCGGGACATTGATGCCGTGTGGATTACTCACTGCCACGCGGATCATATTTACGGATTGGAACGCTTGGGATCCGAGCGGTTGTTTGCCGGGCTGGCCAAGCCGCTCTTGTATCTGGATCCCCGCTTAGAAGACGAGCTGTGGGAGCACAGCCTGAAAGGGTCGATGGGGCGCATCGGCGAGGGGCAACGGACACTGCGGGATTATTTTGATGTCCAGCACGTGGGGGGTGAGTTCCAGCATGGGGCGGTTCAGTTCCAGGTGTTCGAGACCCGGCATACACCCGGGAAACTGTGTTTTGGGGCTATCATCAATCGCCACCTGATGTATTCAGGAGATACCTTGCCACTGCCTGAAATCGTCGCGTTGTATCGCCCTGAAATGATTTTGCATGACTTTACGATGCACGAATCCAACCCGGTTCACGCCAGCTTGCAACAACTGCTGGACGCTTACGACGCACCGACGCGGCGTAGGATTAAATTGATGAGTTACGAGGACAACGTAGCTCAAATTCAAGATGCGATTGATGCATCGGAAATGAGCCTCGCGGAACAAGGATTCGCCGTGGCGCTCTAGGGACCTCCCTGGAGAAACACATGTGGACACTTTGCTCATTGGGCAGCAACGTAGAGCCCGAGCACAACATACCCCTGGCGATTGACCGGCTGGCACGCTGGTTTTCACTGTTACAGGTGTCGCCGCTGATTCACACCGCACCGGTCGGTTTGATGGGTGGGGGCGATTTTATCAATGGCCTGGTGCGCTTTCAGACCAACCTGTCTGGCGGTGAGTTGAAACAGCGTTTGAACGCCTTGGAAATTGACCTGGGGCGGGATCGCCATCATCCGGACAAAAAGCGCCTGCCGCGCACAATTGACGTCGACATTCTGGATCGCAGGCGCGCTTTGAAGGATCTGGTGCCCGGCGAGAACACACCCTATATGCGCGATATGTGGGCCGCCGATCAGGGTGTGTTCAAAGGCTTGACCCTGCGGCCGGTCCGATTGGACCAGCAATTACTCGGCCAGGAAACGGCCGCCGTCCACTTTGATCACCGCACCGGTCAGGTACGCGTTAGTGCGGAGCAAATCGAGCGCATTCAAAACCGGCTCAAGCCCGCCCTCGCGCTGCAAGAGCGTGTGGGCTAGGACCTTGGCTTTGTGCTCGGCGCTGTGCTCGGGCAGGAACAGAATCGGCCCAGGTTGCAGCCGATTGACCCGCACCTTGGGCGCCCACAACTGGGCATAGCTAAGCGCTAAGTTGTCCAAACCGGCCTTGGCGGCGGTGTAGCTGCGGTATTGAGGATCCGGCCGTTCGGCAAAGATGTCGGTAACGTGCACGACGTTGGGATCGTCAGTCGAGCGGCACAGTGCGGGATAAATCGCCTCATTAATGACCAGCGGCGCCTGAACGTGCACCTGAAAACACTCCTGCACCCAGGCTGCTTTGGCGGCCAAGTCGTCCGGCTCTGGGCGAAAGCAACTGGCGTTGTGCAGCACAAAATCCAAATGCGGTAGGTCTGCCAGGCACTCTGCCATGGCCAGCGTTGCTGGGGCATCGGTTAGGTCAGCTGGGTACAGCTGTGCGCCCCGTTGGCGTAGGGACTCGATGGCGTCATTTTCGGTGCGATAGTGCCCGTGAACCTGATAGTCCAGGTCCAGCAGGTGGTGAGCAACCGCATTGCCCAGTCGACGGCCAACGCCGGTAATCAGTGCATTTTTCATTGAATAGTTTCCAAGAATTCATCAAATGAGCAGGGGCCATGGGTGGTTACGTGCGCGCCGTAGGCCTGATTGGTGGTGCGCTTTTGCTCGAACAGTGCGCGAGCATGGGCTTTTAACTCGGACCCTCGCGCCACGACGCCGTTCTCGATCAAGCGCAGGATCTCTTGGTATCCCTGCTCGGCACGCTCGGTGCTGCCAGGGCGGTGGCAGTGGCTGGCGGCATGGGTGCGATATTCAAACAGGGTGTCGGGGTGAATCGCCAGTTGTCCGGCGCGCTC
>CALKMT010000210.1 GCA_938091715.1 uncultured Litorivicinus sp. | reverse complement strand
CCGCGTGGTGGAGGGGGGCAGCACCCTGACTCAGCAGTTGGTCAAGAATCTGTTTCTTGACCGCTCCCGCACGTTGACCCGCAAGTTAAACGAGGCGGCCATGGCGCTGCTGGTGGATTGGCACTATCCCAAAGACTTCATTTTGCAGGCCTATATCAACCAGGTTTACCTGGGTCAGGCTGGCCGGCGGGCCATCCACGGATTTTCAAAGGCGGCGCGATACTGGTTCGCACGCCCCTTGGACGAGCTAAACGCCAGCGAGCTTGCGCTGATGGTGGGTTTGGTCAAAGGGCCAAACGCTTACCATCCAAGGCGTAACCCTGAACGCGCACGCCAGCGGCGAGATGCCATTCTGGCGGTATGGAAACGAGAAGGTTTGTTGACCGCGGCTCAGTTTGAACTCGAGCGCGCGCGCCCCCTAGGCGTCAGTTCGCGCCCTGGGCATCTGCAGGGTCGTTACCCCGGGTTTATGCGCTTAGTCCGCCAGGAGCTGAATCAGTCGTACAGCCCCGAGGCATTGCAAACACAGGGTTTGCAGGTGTTTACCACGCTGGATCCATGGGTTCAGTCGGGTTTGATCGAGTCCTTGAGCCGCCGTTTGGCCAGATTTGAAGCCGAAGGCCGCGGCCAAGATTTGCAAGGCGCCGGTGTTGTTCTCGCTGCCGGCACTGGCGAGGTGTTGGCGGTGGTCGGTGACCGCGCCGGCAGTGGCACAGGGTTCGACCGCGCGATTACCGCCCAACGTCCGGTGGGCTCGCTGCTCAAACCCCTGGTTTATCTTCATGCGTTCAATCAAGGATACAACGCACTGTCCCCGATCGCAGACGTGCCTATTTCCGTGCCAACCCACGACGGCCAGTGGTCGCCGCAAAACTACGATCGCCAATTTGAGGGCCAGGTCCCCCTGTACTATGGACTCAGCAAGAGCAAGAACTTGGCTGCGGTTAATCTTGCTCAGGCGCTTGGATTTTCCGACGTCGCCAAGACCGCGCAGTCTGCTGGTTTGAGCGTCTCGGCGGATCGCCCGGCTTGGATCCTGGGGGGATATTCAATGTCGCCCTTTGAAGTGGCCCGGTTATACGCGTTGTTTGCCAACGATGGCTTTGAAGTGGCGCTCAAGCTGATCCGCAACGTAATGGCTCCGGATGGCACCCCGGCCGCGCGGTACCCCACCGAGCCAAGGCGGCGGTTAGATTCGGCGGGGGTCTATCAACTGCAACAGGTTCTGGCTCAGGTCATGGTGACCGGCACCGGGCGATTTGTTGGTCAGCGGTTGGGTCGCCCTAGTGCCGGTAAAAGCGGGACCAGTAATGACCAGCGAGATTCATGGTTTGCCGGTTTCGATGCCCAGCACGTTGGGGTCGTTTGGGTCGGCAACGATGACAATGCGACCACCCGGTTGACCGGCTCCAGTGGTGCAGGGCTAGTCTGGTTGGATACTATGCGTAGATTAAACTCCGGCGGCCTCAGCTTTCGTCAGCCGGCGGGCATCGATATTCGCTGGGTTGATGAGCAAGGACGCCTGTCTGCGCAGCGCTGCCCCAACGCTCAGCCGGTCCCGCTACAAACCGATCGGTTGCCGCCGTCGGGTGAGTGCGCAGAACAGCCCAGCGTATGGCAACGCGTAAAACAAATTTTTGGGAGCGATTAAATGAGAGTAAGTCTGGTGTTGGCCGCAATGGTGCTAGCCGGGTGCGCGGGAACCCGAGTTCCGCCGCCGGTGGTGGATGGGACCCAAGCTGCGGGCCCACAAGATCGGGTCAGGACAACTTCGCAACCCGCGCCAAAAAAACCAGTGCAGCCAGTCATTGCTGAAACCCAGGTGCAAAAAGTCCAGGTCGCCAAAATCGAGAGCCAACCCGCCCCGGGTAGCGCCTCGGAAATCTCGCCTGCGGTCTTGGATCTGCTCGAGCAAGCGGATCAGCAGGCCAGCGACGGCAATAATGATGGGGCCATGGCAACCCTTGAACGGGCGTTGCGAATCGCGCCGCGAGAACCCGAGGTGTATTACCAAATGGGCAGGCTTCGGCTAGACATGGGCGAAGCCTCTGAAGCCGAGCAGTTGGCATTAAAAGCGGTGGACTTAGCGCCGGATGCCTTTGTCCGTCGAGACGGTTGGAATTTAGTCGCTTTGGCCCGGGATGCGGCGGGCGACAAGGCCGGCGCCGCCGCTGCCCGGGCTAAAGCACGGGGCGGTTAAGCCCGCAGGGCGACCTTGGCCGCCGCCAGCGTGCGGTCAATGTCCTCGAGGCTATGTGCGGCACTGATAAAGCCGGCCTCGTACAGGCTGGGCGCCAAATACACGCCTTGGTCTAACATGCTGTGAAAGAACCGATTAAAGGCATCGGCATCGCAGGCGGTGGCCTCGGCAAAGCTCGTGACCTTGTCCAGTTCGCTAAAGAAAAAGCCAAACATCCCGCCTGCGTATTCCGTGGCCATGGGCACCCCAGCTTCATCCGCCAAGCTTTTCAGCCCGTGGACCAGCTGGGCCGTTTTTTGCTCAAGATCTGCAAAAAATCCGGGTTGCGATAACCCGTCCAGAGTCGCCATGCCCGCCGCCATCGCAACCGGGTTTCCGCTCAGGGTTCCCGCTTGATAGATCGGGCCCTCTGGAGCCAAATGCGCCATCACATCGGCCCGCCCGCCAAACGCCCCGACCGGCATGCCGCCGCCGATCACCTTGCCCAGGCAAGTCAGGTCGGGTTGAATGTTTTGCAGTGATTGGGCGCCGCCTGCGGCGACGCGAAAACCTGTCATCACCTCGTCGTAAATCAACAAAGCGCCGTGCTGGTCACACAGCGCACGAATACCTTCGATAAACCCAGCCACCGGCTTGATCATGTTCATATTGCCCGTAATCGGCTCGATGATCAGGGCTGCGATCTTGTCGCCGGCCTCGGCAAACACTTGCTGACAAGCCGCAAGATCGTTGTAGGGCAGTGTGTAGGTATGCTGCGCCAACTCGGCCGGCACACCTGGGCTGGTGGGCACGCCCAGGGTCAGGGCGCCGCTGCCGGCTTTTACCAGCAATGAATCGCTATGCCCGTGATAACAACCTTCGAATTTGAGAATCACATCGCGTCCGGTGAATCCCCGGGCCAGACGAATCGCGCTCATTGTGGCTTCGGTTCCGCTGGAACATAACCGTAGCTTTTCGATGCTCGGCACCAGACTTTTCACCTTGATCGCAAGCTCAGTTTCGATCGCCGTCGGCGCACCGTAAGACAGCCCGCGCTCGATGGCCTCGCGTACCGCCTGCAAAATCGGCTCATAGGCGTGACCCAGAATCATGGGCCCCCAGCTGCCAATGTAATCAATGTATTGCTTGTCGTCGGGCCCATACAGATAGGCGCCTTTGGCACGACTCACAAACAGCGGGGTGCCGCCGACCGACTTAAATGCCCGGACAGGACTGTTAACACCGCCCACCAAGTGTTTCTGAGCATTTTCAAAGAGTGAAGCAGAAGCGTTCATTAATGATTCCAAGTTAGAAAGGTTTGACGACAGCCAGGATCACCACCGCGATCAAAATCACCACGGGGAATTCATTGAACCAGCGATAATACACGTGCGACTTTGGCGTATCGCCTCGGGCAAAGGCCTTGACGTGTTTGGCACACAGCCCGTGATAGCCCGACAAGATCAGGACCAGGGTCAACTTGACGTGCAACCAGGCACCGGACTGAAACAGGTAGGGGTTCATGCTAATCAGCGCAATGCCCAGCGCCCAAACCACGATCATCGAGGGGGTCATGATGCCCTTCAGCAGTTTCCGTTCCATGATGCAAAAACGATCTTTGCTGATGCTGTCCTCGGACATGGCGTGGTAGACAAACAATCTCGGTAGATAAAATAACGCGGCGAACCACGTGACGATGGCGATCAGGTGAAACGCCTTTACATATTCATACATTATTGAAATTGCTCCCGAAGGGTATGTTCGATTAGTAGTCCACGGACAGCACGATGACTTAGAACGTAGGCGCCGTGCCATTTATTTTGTTGGCATTGTGACACGACTTCGGCCAGGGTCGCGTCGCGTTTTACGCGTCCCAATTGCACAGCCTCCAACTGCGTCAAAGATTCGCCCTCGGCAAGCGCCTGGGTTGCGCGCACAAATTCAAGCCACGGCAGGGCTCCGAGTGTCTTGGGCCCCTCACGCCAAACCACCCAGTCCGCTTTGCGTGGCAGTCCAGCAAACCGCCTGGGAACTTGCACAAAGTCTTTTTGCAATGCCGCCTCTGCACCCAAATGGTGCATGGGGTGATTACTACGATGCAATTGCAATTGAAAGCCATTGTCAGCGAGTTGATCTACGAACAAAGCCCCCTGATGCGCCATCCGGTGGATGATAATCGCGGTGGCCAGACCCAGCATGGCGGGCAGTATCAGCTCGATTTGCCCGGTCAACTCAATCACAAAAATTAGCGCTGCCAGGGGGGCCATCAAGCCGGCCCCCATCGCACAGGCCATGCCAATTAAGGCGTAGACGGGGACCCACTGGCCGGTCACCCATAGACTGATCCAACTGCCAATGCCGGCGCCCAACCATAGCAAGGGTGAAATCACTCCCAGCGGAATGCCCCAGCCAATCACCAGTGACGTGGCAATGAATTTGGCCGCCAGCCAGCCAGCCAACAGGGCCAGCGTTAATTGCCCGCCGGCCAATTGCCGCCATAACTCGTGGCCATCGCCCATGCTGTCTTGAACTAATAAACCCAGCGCGCCGCATACCAACCCTGCCAGCAAGATCGAGTAGGCGGGGCGGTGCCGCTCGGCCCAGCGAGTGCAATAGTTAAAGCAGGCGCTAAACAACCCACAGGCAACCCCCACCAAAAGGACCCAGCCCAGCGCGGGATCCTGAATTTGGTCAAAAGTTGGAAAGGGCACCAGGGGCTCCCCTGACACGGTGCTGACCAGGGTGCTGGCCACCACGGCCGCCATAATGACAGGCAGAAATCCCGCGACGGTGTACTCCATCACCACGACTTCCATGGCAAAGGCCACACCGGCCAAGGGCGTCAAGAACGAGCCACCGATGGCCGCTGCCGTTCCTGCACCCACAAAGGTCCGCAGGTTGTTTCTGGGCAGTCTAAACCGTTCAGTGACAATGGCACCCAGGGTTGCGCCCAAGTGAACCGCCGGCCCCTCGCGGCCGCCGCTGTGCCCAGTGGCCAACAGAACCGGCGTCAGGATCAGTTGCAGTCCGGCATTGGTCGTTGGCCAGTGGCGCGGCGCTTGGTGCAGGGACTGAATGACGTGACGGACCCCCATCTGCCGACGATTCGGAAAGCGTGTAAACATCAAAAGCGTCAAGCTCGCGCCGATGATCGGATAGGCAATGATTTGCCAGCTCGCCCAGTCGCTCGGCCGCCCGGCCAGCGAAATTGCGCCATCAATCGCTGCGTGAAATACCAAAATCAGAGCGCCCACTCCGATGCCTAGCAAGCCGCCCAGAAAAGTCTGCAACAGAAAGTCGTCGCCCTTCGCCAGCTGTTGCCGAACCTGAAATTTAGACATCAACACTCCCACATCGAGTTGCTATGATAGGCGCCCGAAAGAAAGAGGTCATCCATGCATAAGATCGGAATTGTAGGTGGTACCGGGTATACCGGTGTTGAGTTGTTGCGTTTGCTGACGCCTCACCCTGAGGTGGAGCTGACCGCGATCACATCGCGATCCGAGGCCGGCCGGCGGCTGGATGATCTATACCCCAACCTACGTGGTCATACCGATCTGTGTTTTGTCGAGCCGACGGACGATGCCTTGGCCGCTTGCGACCTGGTGTTCTTTGCAACGCCGCACGGTGTGGCCATGCGCCAGGCGCCGGGATTATTGGCTCGCGGGATAAAAGTTGTGGATTTGTCGGCGGACTATCGACTCCAGGACCTGGCGGTTTTTTCCCAGTGGTATGGAATGCAGCACGAGTCCCCTGAGTGGGTCGCCAAGGCGGTGTATGGCTTACCGGAAATAGCCCGTGCCGAGATTGCGGATGCTCAGTTGGTGGCGGCGCCGGGTTGTTATCCAACTGCGGTTCAGCTTGCTTTATTGCCTCTGTTGAACGCGGGTGCGGTAGATGCATCGGATCTAATCGCGGATTGCAAAAGCGGCGTATCGGGCGCCGGCCGCGGGGCCAACGTCGCCACCTTGTTTGCTGAAACCAACGACAGTTTCAAGGCATACGGCGTGTCAGGCCACCGTCACTTGCCCGAGATCAAACAGCAACTCCAACGGGCAAGTGACGACCCGGTCGGTTTGGTCTTTACGCCGCACCTGACCCCTATGATTCGAGGCATACACGCCACCTGCTACGCGCGACTGACACGGCAAATCGATTTGCAGGCGCTGTTTGAATCAACCTATGCCGACGAAGCAATGGTGGATGTTCTGCCGGCTGGCAGTCATCCAGAGACCCGCAGCGTCCGTGGCTCAAATCGTTGCCGTATTGCTGTCCATCAGGCGCCCGATTCCGACCGGGTGGTCGTCTTGGCCGTCGAGGACAACTTGGTCAAGGGAGCGTCCGGCCAGGCCATCCAATGCATGAACCTAATGTTAGGGTTGCCCGAGACGACCGGTTTGAACGGTATCGGACTGCTGCCTTGAAGTCCGGCCAGTTACCCCTAAGATAGGCGCATGGCTGAAACCTTTATCCCTCCCAGTATTCGAATCTCTAGCAGCGCGGTGCGCAAAGTCAGAATGCTGGCTGAAGAGGAAGAAAATCCGCAACTTAAACTGCGCGTCTTTGTGACCGGCGGTGGGTGCAGCGGGTTTCAGTACGGCTTCACATTTGATGAAGCCGTCAACGATGATGACACCCAGGTACATTCGGACGATGTCACCATGCTGGTCGACCCACTAAGCTATCAATATTTGGTGGGCGCAGAGGTCGACTACCGAGAAGGCTTGGAGGGCAGTCAGTTTGTGGTCATCAATCCTAACGCGACATCGACTTGCGGCTGCGGGGCTAGTTTTAGCGTCTAGTCTCAGCTGGGCCGAACAGGCCCGCGTGGTCCCCTTACAAGCGCCCACTTACACATCGGTGTATCAAGAATCTCCTGGCGACCTGACAGCGCTTTTAAATCGAGCTGAACGGTTAGCCCGGGCGACAAACTTCAGTCCAGTCAATCCGGTCACCTTTGTTCTGCACGGCGATGAGATCAATTTATTTCGGCGGGATAACTATCAAGCCAATCAGGTTTTGGTGGATCTGGCCGCTCGTCTTGATGCCTTTCAGGTCATCGACGTGCGGGTTTGCGAAACCTGGATGCGCGATAACCAGGTCAGTGCGGCGGACTTGCCGCCGTTTGTCGAGACAGTGCCCTTTGGGCCGTCCTTTGTGGCTGGCCTCAAGCGGCGCGGTGCTCTGGAATTCTAGCGTTCGCTGAGTAGCGCCAATTCAGTGCGACGCAGGCCTTCGATCAGTGAAATCTTCGCGGCGGTCTGTTCTTTAAATCGTGGCAACTCGGCTTTGGACAGGGAAACCGCTTTGGGCAGTTTTGCCAGGATCGTCCGTGGGTTGCGATGCACACCGTTTAGGATGAATTCATAGTGCAGGTGTGGGCCTGACGCCAAGCCTGTTGCTCCGACGTATCCGATGACTTGGCCTTGCTTGACGCGCGCGCCATTGCGCGCCTTGATCCGCGACATATGGGCGTAACGGGTTTGAATATTCCCGGCGTGATTGACGATAACGGTCTTGCCATAACCGCCTTTCACCCCTGAAAAGGACACTCGGCCGTCGCCAGAGGCATAAATCGGCGTGCCAGTGGGTGCTGCGTAGTCGGTGCCCTTGTGGGCTCGAATACGATTCAGCACCGGATGTTTACGTTTTAAATTGAAGCCTGAGCTGATCCGAGAGTAGTTCAGCGGTGCCAGCAAGAACGCTTTGCGCATGCTCACACCATCCTGATCGAAGTAGCCCGAATTGCCGTCGCTGTCGGTGTATCGATAGGCTGAAAAGCGCTCGCCTTGGTTAACGAACTCGGCGGCAATGATTTTGCCCTCGTCTATTTTTTCGCCGTCCAGGTACAGCTCTTCATACACCACGTGAAAGTGATCACCTTCGCGTAGGTCGTATACCAGGTCGATGACGTGCCCAAAAATTCCCGCCATGTTCATGGTCTGGCGATCAGACAGGCCTGCCCGGGTTCCTGCCACAAATAAAGAGCCTTTGATGACGCCGGTGGCATTGGCCAGGCGAATATCGGGTTGACGGATTTCGATCGCCATTTCGACCGGGCTGGCGGTTGCGTCAAAGATGACTTTTTCTAGCGCAGACTTTTGGTATTCCAGAAACTCGACGCGCTTGTCCCGACTTTGGATGCGTAGCACTTCACCGGGACGAATTTTGTACAGCAGCTTTTTCTTGTCGGCTTGGGTAACCCGGTAGGCTTCCGATGCAGACAGGCCTGCCCGCTGAAAAATAGCCGAGACAGAATCCCCTTTCTTGACGGTCAGCTCGAGCCGTTCCGGTTGGCGCTCGACGGTTTTCAACACCACATCGCCGGCCTTGGGAAGGGGGGTGGCGTCAAACGCGACCGGCGGCAGGGCTTGGGTCAAGGCTTCGCTGGCGAGTGGTGTCGCGGGCGACGCGGTTTGTGCAGTTGGTTCGACCAAACCAGTTTGTGCCGGCAGGTTTAACGGGATGGTCTGTCGGGCAGGGGCTACTGGATCTCCGCCGGTTAGCGCGATCGCAGTAATGGCTGCACCTAACAGCCCCAGGGCTAGCAGATGTTTGCGAGGAAAATGACGAATCAAGCTCGCCCTCGTGTGGTGTGATCTATGAACGGGACACAGTATATAAGAGTGTCGCGGTTAATTCCGCTTGAAAAATAGTCACGAATTGTTAGCTTGGCGTGCTTTTCATCACAGTCTATGCAGGACAGTTATCCAAATGTTGGACACGCAAGCGCAATTAGAAATCATTTATCGGGGCACCGAAGATGTATTGGTCCGTGACGAGCTCATTAAAAAGCTAGAGCGGGGCCAACCTTTGCGCATCAAAGCCGGCTTTGATCCGACTGCCGCTGATCTGCACCTGGGTCATACCGTGCTTATTAATAAGCTGCGTCAGTTCCAAGACCTTGGGCATCATGTGATGTTCCTGATCGGTGACTTTACCAGTCTGATTGGTGATCCCACGGGTAAGAACGAGACCCGCATGCCCTTGACGGCTGAGCAGGTGGCCGAGAATGCCAAGACTTACGCGGACCAAGTATTCAAGATCCTTGACCCTGATAAGACCGAAGTTTGTTACAACTCCAGTTGGGTCGATCAGCTAACGCCGGCGGACATGATTCGCCTCCTAGCACAGCAAACCGTGGCGCGGATGCTTGAGCGGGATGACTTTAGTAAGCGATACAAAGAAGGCCGCCCGATCAGCTTGCACGAATTTGCTTATCCTTTAATGCAGGGCTATGACTCGGTGGCGATGCGTGCCGATGTCGAGTTAGGCGGTACCGACCAGACCTTTAATCTGTTGATGGGTCGAGAACTACAAAAGGACGCAGGCCAAGAGCCTCAGATCGTTTTAACCATGCCAATCCTGGAGGGGTTGGATGGGGTTAAAAAGATGTCCAAAAGCCTGGGCAACTATATTGGCCTGAATGATGACCCGGGTGATATGTACGGGAAGTTGTTGGGTATCAGCGATGATCTGATGTGGCGATACTACGAGTTGCTGTCCTTTAAGAGTATCGAGGAGATCCAAGCGTTGCGTCAGGCGGGCAACCCTCAGGCCGCAAAAGTTGAGTTGGCGCGGGAAATCATCACCCGCTTCCACGACGCCGATGCCGCGGAGCGGGCCGCCCGGGCGGCAGGCAACAAGTTCAAGGCTGGTGATATTCCCGACGAGATGCCGGAGCTGACTATAGAGGTTGAGGGTGACGTGCCGTTGATGGTGCTTTTACGCGAGGCGCAACTGGCTGCGTCTTCAAGCGAAGCGCGCCAGCGTATTCAGCAAGGCGCTGCGCGAATCGATGGTGATGCGCAGACCGATCCGAAATTCCTGTGTAAGAAGGGCTCGACTCACGTGTACCAGTGCGGCAAAAAGAAGTTCGCCCGAGTCTCGTTGGCCTAGCTGTCATATTTCTGAAACTTTTTTGAACTAGGCGCTTGACGCCCTTTTCAAAGTCTATATTATTCGCCGCCCAAGCCGAGGGGCGGGTCTGAAAAGCACTCAGAAATGAGACGCGAAATAGGGCTTGCAAACAGGCACCGGCGCTGTAAGATGCGCCACCCCAGACAGGAGTCAGGGGTTGCGATTTAGGCCAGATTGGCCGGTTTGAAAAGAGTTCAAACCAAGGGTTGCAAACAACACGAGACGCTGTAGAATGCGCCTCCACGTTACGGGGAAGCCC
>CALKMT010000209.1 GCA_938091715.1 uncultured Litorivicinus sp. | reverse complement strand
TCAGGAACGCGCTAACCACGTCCAGCGGACGGGTTTGCTCCAGTCGTTTAATCTGCGCTTCAAATCGTCGGGTCAAGCGATCGGCTGCATCACTGACGCGTTGCTCGGCAATCACCAAATTGACCAGTTGATTGCGAACCTGATCACGCCACAAGTCTTGCAGGGCTGATTCGTTGGCGGCATAACCGCGTTTTTCCGGGTCTGCTTCCAAGCGTCCTGGCGCGTTTAAATCGATCAGGTCGGCCTCGACCAACTGGTTCAGATAAAACTCCAGGCGTGCACTGGCCCGTTCTAGGTAGCGGTTATAGATTGCAAATGCGGCGGTCTGACGGCCTGACTGCAGTTGATCATCCAGCAGGGTCTCCCAGCGCTTGAGCTCGTTGATGTCCTGTTGGGTAAAGTTGGCGTGGTTGGGGTCCAGGGTTTCGATGTACTCGGCGAACACTGCACGGCTGAGCTGATCGTCAATGGATTGTTCGACAAAATGTCGGCGTTTGGTGACCTTGACCACCGATTCGATCAGGTCGTCGTATTGGGGATCCGCCTGCAATGCCAACGCATGAGCCGAGAGGGTGAGGCTAGAAAGCAACGCGCCGACAGGCAATATCCACCAATTCATTTACACATCCCGGTTCAGATTCATTATCGTTCAGAGTATATCGCTCGGATATTGTTCCGATACTAGGTCGCAACTTTCTAGGAGTACAGCGTGACCCACCTTGATCCCGTGCAATTCAATACAGGTTTGATCGATTTTGTCGACGGATCCCCGAGCCCTTGGCACGCCGTCGAGCAAATGCGCGAGCGTTTGCAGGCCGCCGGTTTCGATGAGTGTGACGGCCCTGCTGCGCCGGGCAGTCGCGTGTATTGCATCCGCGGCGGCAGTATTGTCGCGGCGGTCGTGCCCAAGCGAGCCGAATCCGGCTGGCGCATCGTGGGTGCGCATACCGACAGCCCAAATCTGCGCATCAAGCCCAACGGCTTGTATTTGGCCGAGGGTCAGTTGATGGCCTCGATTGAGCCCTATGGCGGAGTATTAATGAGTCCCTGGTTTGATCGTGATCTGGGGTTGGCTGGGCGGGTTGTGGTGCGCGATGCCGAGGGCCAGCGTGTCACGCGGTTGGTGGATTCTGGCTCGGCGGTGGGCTGGGTCCCCTCACTGGCCATCCATCTAGATCGAGAGGCCAACACGGCACGGGCCATCAATGCCGAGAAACATCTAAACATTGTCCTGGGCCAAGCCAGCGAAGTCCCCAGTTGGGACGAAATTATGCTGAATTGGGGGCTGCAGTTAGGTGACGAGGTCCTGGCCATGGACCTGTGCGCCTATCCGATGCAACCTAGTGATTTTGTGGGCTTGCAGCAAGAATGGTTAGTCGCACCTCGGCTGGATAATCTGCTCAGTTGCTACGCGGGTTTGGCCGCACTGCTCGAGGCCGATCCGGAGCAGGCGGGGGCGTTACTGGTCTGCAACGACCACGAAGAGGTCGGCAGTACGTCGTCCGTGGGGGCCGACGGGCCGTTGTTAGAGCGCACCCTGGCGCGTTGGTGTCCCGATCCTCAAGCCCTCGATCAGTCGTTGATGTTTTCGGCCGACAATGCACACGGGGTGCACCCCAATTACGCCGACATGCATGCGGCCAGCCAGCGCCCCCTGTTGAATTCCGGCCCGGTGCTCAAGATTAACGCCAACCAGCGCTACGCCAGCGAACCCGAGATGATTGCCTTGGCCATGGACCTGGCCGACATGGAAAGCATTCCTGTGCAACAGTTCGCCAATCGGGCGGACCTCGGTTGTGGCAGCACCATTGGCCCGATTACGGCCTCTAGGCTGGGCATCCCGACCTTGGACTTGGGCGCGCCCACTTGGGGAATGCACTCCTGTCGCGAGACCGCGGGCACCAAAGATGGCGCCTGGTTGGCCCGATTGCTGTTGGCCTTTATGCAGCACTGAATGCTTGATTTATGACTGAGTGCACCAACCTTTGACGCAAACACAACTAGGACCCCTCCCTATGCTGCCCTCCGGACATCCCGGCGTTAAGACGCCCAAAGTCGGCGTTTTGCTGGTTAACCTTGGCACCCCCGACGCGACCGACTATTTTTCCATGCGTCGCTATCTGTCCGAATTCTTGTCTGATCGCCGGGTCATCGAATTGTCACCCTTGCTGTGGCAGCCCATCTTGCAGGGCATAATTCTGACCTTTCGGCCGAAAAAGAGCGGCCATGCCTACGATCAGATTTGGAACCACGAGGCGGGCGAGGGCCCGTTGTTGACGCATACCCGTACCCAGGCCGAGGCGCTGCAGGCCCATGCCGCCGAGCACTGGCCCCAGGTTCAGGTCGAGTTCGGCATGCGTTACGGTAACCCCTCGATGGCCAAGGGCCTGGACGCGTTAAAGGACGGCGGATGTCAGCGCATTTTGTTGGTGCCGCTGTATCCGCAATACAGTGCGGCGACCACGGCCACCGTGAACGACAAAGCCTTTGAGTGGTTCGCCCGCCAGCGCTGGCAGCCGGCCCTGCGGACCTTGCCCCAATACCACGATCATCCGGCCTATATTCAAGCCATCTCGGACAGCATTCGTGAGCACCTATCGGGATTGGATTGGAAGCCGGATCATTTGTTGTCCAGTTTCCACGGTGTGCCCAAGGAGTACTTGGACAAAGGCGATCCGTATCACTGTTTCTGTGCCAAGAGTGGGCGACTGATTCGAGAAAATTTGGACTGGCCTAGTGAGCAGTACACCCAGACCTTCCAATCTCGGTTCGGCCCCAAAGAGTGGTTGCAACCCTACACCGATGTCACGGTTGAGGCGTTGGCCAAGCAAGGGGTCAAGAACCTGGCCATCGTGGCACCGGGTTTCAGTGTGGATTGCTTAGAAACACTCGAGGAAATCGCCATCGGCCTTAAGGAAACCTTCCACGAGCACGGCGGCGAAAATTTCACCTACATTCCGTGCTTGAACAGTTCTGATCGAAGCAACCAGCTGATCGCCCAGCTGGTGCACAACGAACTGCAGGGCTGGATTTAAAACAGGTTGGCGTTGGCCGCGCGCCAGCAATACAGCGCCAAGTAACTGCGATAGGGACGCGCCGCCTGAATCAAAGCGGCGGGGTCGCTACCCGCGGCAAAGCCCGCAGCGCCTTTTTTCAATGCCAGATCCCCAGGTGACCAAATATCGGGGTCTCGGCAGTGAAACAGGCTCCACATCTCGACGCTCCAGGGACCGATGCCCCAATAGGGGGTCAGCTCGCTCAGACGGATTTCGTGGGGCTGATGGGCCAGGGCGGGTAAATCCAAGGTGCCGGCGCGTTTGGCGGCCAATAACTCGGTCAGTGTGCGGGTCTTCGCCCGGGACAGGCCACAACCCTCAAGGCGCTCGGGCGAGTCCAAGAAAGTCGATTCGAATTGGCCCTTTGTGGCGCTTAGGACCTTTGCCCAGATCGCGGCTGCAGCTTTGGTCGAGACCTGTTGTCCCAGTACTACGCGCACCAGGGCCGGCCAAGGTTCGGGATCGTAGCGATCGTCCAAGGTCACGGGACCGGTCTGTTGAATGAATTCAACTAACGCAGGGTACGGCAGTTGGCTCAGGTGTTGCGTGGCGGCTTGCATAAAGAGATCCCGTGTTCAGGATCTCTATGCTGGGGGTTTTTTCGTCAGAAATCACGGACCTTTCGGCCCGTGGGAATTAACGTGCGCGGCCAACCGCTCGTTGAAATTCTTTTTCTGCGCGCATTTCACGCAGGGCTTCCTCGGTCTCTAGCAAGCTATCTGACAAGCGGCTAAGGGCGGTGAAAGGTGCCACGAACCAAGCCAGAACTTCAGCGGGTTTGGCCATGGGGTTAAACGCGTTGTAACGTTTGTGTGTGCTCATGCTCTGTCTCCATTCGGTGAGTTGATGCGCACAGTCTAGGTCCGGCCGGCCAAAGTGAAAGCGATGAATAATCGCTTATGAATCAGTTTTTCTCATCTGTTCAAATGCCCGCAGGGCGCCGTCACAGTCCGAACAAAACTCAAACACCAGGCGTGGCTTGCCCTCGGAACCCCATTGCAAATGTTCTTGGAATGGCATGACCGTCACTGCGTCAGATAAGCCCAACTCCTGGGTTCTGACCCGTTGGCCCACTTGCACGATCAAGACGCGTTCAGAGGTAATAAAGTGGAACGTGTTTTTTAGGCGGCGGGCCAGTCGAAACGGCGCTCCGGCAAACCATGCGCCGATCAAGACTGCAAAAAAACTGATCCATGTGGCGTGCAATGCCATCAGGGTGAACAGCCCGATCAGCATTAATCCATAGCCGGACAGTACGGTGCTGGGATGATCGCCTAGGTACTTCCGGCGGCGGTCGGTGGGTGCAATCGAGCGTCCCTGCCATCGGACTTCTTCATCGCGCTTTAGAACGTTACCCCTGACATAGGCTTGTAACTGCTCGGGTCCGACCATGGTGTGTGCCTTTTCAATAAGTCGCCGGGAGGCTAGCGAAATCCGCGTCTACGCGCACCTCTTATTGCGCGATTTCCGCGGTGGCACTCAGCCCTTGCCGGTTGGATCGGAAGCGGATTAACACCAAGGCTGCCAGGACGACCAAGGCGCCACCGATCAGGGTGCGCAGGCTGATGTCCTCGGCGGCCAGGTGGCTGGCAACCCAGACCGCAACGATGGGTTCGATCAGGCAATAGGTCGCACTGTCCGTGGCTCCGGTGCG
>CALKMT010000208.1 GCA_938091715.1 uncultured Litorivicinus sp. | reverse complement strand
GTCAGTGTCCCCCGAAGCCGGTGATGCGGCGGTGCTGGTCAAATTATTACGAGTGTCGATGCTGGCGCCGGTGGTCATTCTGGTCTCGTTGTGGACCCGCCGCCAAAGCCGAAAATCAGGCGCCACTGGTGGCGAGCGACCGCCCCTGCTACCAGGCTTTGTACTGATATTTTTGGTGCTGGCCACGCTGAATTCGCTGGGGTGGATTCCTGGGGCTGCACAGTCCTTTCTGTCACACCTGTCGAGCTGGGGATTACTGATCGCAATATCCGCAGTCGGGATGAAGACCTCATTCCGTGGATTTTGGTCATCCGGCTCTACCGTTTTTTATCTGGTCATCGCAGAAACCCTGATCCTGGCCGCCCTGTTTGTCCTTTCGATACACCTGATGGGTCTAAACTAAAATTTGGTAACACAAATTTCATTTTGACTGTGCTAGCGTGGGGTCACCCAATCCGGGGATAACAGCAGGAGAGGCCTAGATGAAAGCCCTTCACTTTAACGCATGTGTCCAAGGAACCTTTGCTGGGGGATCCGTTTTTCGGATCAGCCCACTCGAGGACCGGTCCCTACTCTGCTTTCATCGACGACCTAGACCGCCTAGTTGATGCTGTTTTGAAACGATAAACAGCAAAAAGCCCAGCCAAATGTGCTGGGCTTTTTTATGCTCGGAAAACTAGCGCCGATCTGACTCATCGTTATTCCCTGACGCTGGGTTTTAAGCGAGTATGCGAACCATTCAGCAAAACCTCTTGGAACTTACGTACATGGCCAACGACACCAGTCCAATCGATCCACAGCGCCCCTCACTGGGACCCGCTCCTTGGTTTCAACGCCTGGCCGCTGGGTTTTACGACGCCTTTATCCTGCTGGCGCTATGGTTACTAAGCGGCTCCATCTTGGCCTTTGTCAGCGGCGGCTTTGCACCAGCGATGCTGGTGCAGGGTGTTTTACTGCTGCTGGCCTGGGGATTTTTTGGCTATCTGTGGACCAAGTCCGGCCGGACCTTGGGCATGCAAGCCTGGCACCTGCGTGTCGAGAGCCAAACCGGCACCCTGATGAACTGGAAACAGGCCACCACCCGGTTTGCCTGGTGTGCGCTGTTTATCGGTGGATTCTGGCTGGGACTGATCCTGCTGGGGGCTGGACAACCGGCCCTGGGGGCGGCGCTGGTGGTGGCCGGTGCAGCCGCGTTCCTAAGTGCCGTCGGACAGCCCGACCGGCGCACCTGGTATGACCGCGCCAGTGGCACCCGCTTGGTTCAGGTACCCAAGGTCAAGTGGAAGCAGTAAGTTGACAAAGGCAACCTTTGCGATCATTTTGACCCCATAGGAAACTTGGAGGCGCATCATGCCCACTGCCATCAAAATTTCAGATGAACTGGTCGCCGAGGCACGCCGTTATGCCGGCGTCTATCAGCGCTCGGTTCCCAAACAAATCGAATACTGGTCCACCATCGGCAAGATCGCCGAAGAGAACCCAGACCTGCCTTACAGCTTTATCCGCGACATCTTACTGGGATTACAAGAGGTGGAGGACGGGGAAACCTTGCCGTATCCGGCTAACTAGCCCCATGGAAATACGCCAAACCAAACTGTTCGCCAGAACGGTAAAGCGCCTGAGCGCGCATCAAACCGAGGATCTCAATCGGGCCATCCAGACCGTCGTGCAACAGCCAGAAATTGGGCAACAAAAAGTGGCCAATCTGTCCGGGGTTCGGGTGTACAAATTTAAAATGGCAAAACAAGAGGCCCTGCTGGCCTACTCGGTCGACGGCCATGCCATCACACTGACCCTGCTGGCGTTGTCGTCACACGACAACTTTTATCGGGATCTAGCCCGACAGTTGAAACACTAAACCCGCCGAAACATCGCCATCGCCAGCACCAACGCAAGCGCCGCAGGCAACCCCACGGCAAACATTGGGTGCGTGCCGTACACCAGCGCGACTGGGCCAGACACGTCCTGGATCAGTTTGAACCCCAAGCCCACGACAATGCCGATGAACAAGCGCGTGCCCAGGGGGGACGAGCGCAGTGGCCCCAAAATAAAGCCTACCGCCGCCAGCACCAAACACACCACTGACAGGGGCAAGAACAGCGCCTGATACAGATACAGCGCAGGTCCCTGGGCATTCAGCCCATCGGCCTTTAGCTGTTCGGTTAACTGCCACAGGGCAAAGGGCGGTAACAAGCTGGGATCGACTTGTGACAGGGATAGCTCACCCGCCCCCAGATCGATCGCAAAGGTCTGGCGTTCGCGGCTGCTGGCCTGAATCTGATCCTGACCGATCTGGACTTCTTGGGTGTCCACCGCACTCCACTGGCCCGGCACGATTTGCCCGCGCTGGGATTGCCCTGCCCGGCCTAAGCGAATGCCGTCAAATTCATACCAGCGCAAGCCGCTGGCCTCGCCTCGAGAGTTAACCGACGCCAGATTCATGTAGCCCTGGGGTAAACGATGCCACAACCCGCGCACCGATTGATTGAGCTCGCCCCGGCCCAGGGAAATGGACTTGTAGTTCTCGGCAGTCACGCTGGCAAAGGGCACCACGAACTGGGCCAAGGCCAACCCGAGAACCCCCAAAACAAAGCCCGGCACACAGGCCAGGGTGACAATTTTTCGCAGCGACCAACCCGCTGCCCGGGCCGCCACCAGCTCGCTGGAGCTGGCCAAACTGCCCAGGCCCATCAGCGCGCCGATTAAGCCAATCAATGGCAAATCACGCACCAAGGCCTCTGGGGCCGCCAGGGCTGAATACGCCAGCGCCTGGACAAAGCCATAACCGCCGCCGGCGTTGCCGACCTCGTCGATGACTTCAAAGGTAAAACTTAGCCCAACCAAAATTGCCATCACCACCAAGGTGGCTGCGCTGACGCGCTGGATAAAGTACGCCGCCAGCTTCATGCCAACCCTCGCTGGCGATTACGCCACCCAATGCCCTGGGCCACCAACAGCATCAACAGATGCGCCGGCCACATGCCATGCAGGATCGGCAGTTGGCCCTTGATCATTTGCGAGTGCAGATAATTAACCAGCCCGAAATACACAATAAACAACACCACGCCAGGCAAGACTCGGGTCCACCGCCCGCCCCGGGGTGGAGTGGGGCCCAAGGCCAGGGCCATCAACGCGCCAATCGGCACCATTAAACCCAGGGCAATGCGCCACTGCAGTTGTGCCTGCGCCTGGCGATCACCCTGCATCAACACCCAGGATTCCAAGGCCTCGACCCGCATAGGACCGCGGGCTTTTTCTGGTAACTCCAGCCGCACCAGGTACTCATCAAAAGCCAAGGCCTCCCAATTTAGGGCCTCGGGGGTACCCCGCCAACGCTGACCGTCTTCGAGCACCAAAAAGCGCTGCCCGCTTTCAGGATCCAGGCGCTGATAGGCAAATTTGGCTTTGAACACGGTGTCTGGCTTGCCGGGCTGATGAACGAACACATCGGCCATGCGGCCGTCCTCCAGGGCCTCGGCGGAATAGAACACCGCCTGGCCTCCGATCGACTGAAATTGTTGGGGATTTAGGCCTGCGATGCCTGCGACCTGACGTCCCTCGTCCAGCTTTTGCTGAACCCAGGCCGCGGTTTTTGGGGCCGCCAGCAAGGACAAGCCCAGAGTCGCACTCAACACCAAGACGATCGGGGTCAGCAGGGCTCGCAACCAGTCCCGACGGCCAAAGCCGGCAGCCCGCAGGGCGTCCGCCTCGTGCTCGGCATACAGGCGGCCGACAATCAACAGGACGCCGAGGAAAAACGACAAGGGCAGGACGATTTGCAAAATACCGGGAATCCGGCCGGCCACGATGGCGAACACCAACTCCGGTGCCAGCGTGCCATTGGCCGCTTCTTCTAAATAGCGCACTAAACGGCCGGTCAAGCCGAGAAAGGTCAGCACCAAACTCGCGGCCATTGCACCGCCAAGGGCTTCCCGCCCTAGGTATCGACTGAGTATGCTCACACCAAACCGCGAATCATAAAAACCGGTATCCTACCGGAAAAACCGCTATTGGAGCGCCCCATGCTATTTGATTTATGCCCCGCCGCCCTGTCAGATCACGCGACCGATCTGCTGG
This sequence comes from uncultured Litorivicinus sp., assembly GCA_938091715.1. Taxonomy (GTDB): domain Bacteria; phylum Pseudomonadota; class Gammaproteobacteria; order Pseudomonadales; family Litorivicinaceae; genus Litorivicinus. The sequence goes on along the minus strand of CALKMT010000208.1, from coordinate 7,155 downwards.
TGGTTGCCCTGCACACCGACGAAGCCCCCGCCATTGACATCCCGGCCTACGCCCAATGCGTGCAAAATGGCGACTTTACCGGCAAGGCCGGCACGCAATTGATGATTCCCGCGCCTGCCGGACTCAGTGCCAAACGCCTGTTGCTGGTTGGCTTGGGCGAGGCGGACAAGCTGTCAGCCAAGGCGCTGGACAAGGCCGCCAAAGCGATCGCCGGGGAAGCGGTCAAAAAAGGCATTCTACGGGCCACATTGGCCCCCCAGGCCACATTGGACGAGGGCTTTATGCGTCAGTTGGGGCTGCACCTGGGTCTGGGCGCGTACCAATATCGCGAGACCTTTGGCACCAAAGAATTGCCCGACGCCAGCGTCCTGGCCAAATTTGACGTACCGGCGCACTTGAATGAGGCCAAGACCGGCCACGAAATCGCTCAGGGCGCCAATCTGACTCGCGAGCTGGGCAACCTGCCCGCCAACACCTGCACGCCCACCTATTTGGCGGCGCAAGCAAAACAGCTGGACCACGCCAACCTCAACGTCGAGGTGCTGGGCGAGGACGAAATGCGCCAGCTCGGCATGCACAGCCTATTAAGCGTCGGTCATGGCTCGGACGAACCCAGCCAATTGGCGGTCATGCGCTTTAACAACGGTGCCGACGAGGCGCCGATTGCCCTGGTCGGCAAGGGCATCACCTTTGACACCGGCGGGATCAGCATCAAACCCGGTGCCGGCATGGACGAGATGAAATACGACATGTGCGGTGCTGCCACCGTGCTGGGCGTGATGAAGGCCGCGGTCGCATTGGATCTGCCGCTGAACATCGTGGCGGTCATTGCCTGTGCAGAAAACATGCCCTCGGGCCGGGCCACCAAACCCGGCGACGTGGTCACCAGCATGTCCGGCCAGACCATCGAGATTTTGAACACCGACGCCGAGGGCCGTTTGGTACTGTGTGACGCACTGACCTATGTGCAACAAGACAAACCCAGCTGCATCGTCGACATGGCCACCCTGACCGGGGCCTGCATCATTGCCCTGGGGCATCACAACACCGGGCTGTTGGGCAACGACGACGAGTTGGCAGACCAACTGCTGGCGGCCGGCCAGGATGCCATGGACACCGCCTGGCGCCTGCCGATCAGCGAGGAATACGACAAGCAGTTGGATTCAAACTTTGCTGACATGGGCAACATCGGTGGCCGGGACGCGGGCACCATCACCGCGGCGTGCTTTTTGTCACGCTTTGTCAACGACACCCCCTGGGCTCACTTGGACATCGCAGGCACCGCCTGGGTCAGCGGCAAGGCCAAAGGCGCCACCGGCCGCCCCGTACCCTTGCTAATGAACTGGTTGTTGAAGCGCGCTGGATGACCAGCGTTCGCTTTTATATTTGCCCAGAACAGGACTGGATGGACTCGGCGAAATTTGCCATCCGTCTGGCCCGGGTGCTGCGCCGCAAGGGGCACCAGGTCATGATGCTGACTGGGGATACCGAGCAACAAAGCGCCCTGTCTGAGCTGTTGTGGTCTTATCCGGCCGATGCATTTCTGCCCCACCGCACCGAGGCCGCCCAGCCCGAAGCTGGCCTGGATGTGGTCGCAGGCGCTGAATGGGACAGCCACCAAGATGTGCTGATCAACCTGACCGATCAGGTGCCGACGCACTACGCGCGTTTCGAGCATCTCTGTGAAGTCGTACCCAGTGCAGATACACTATTGGCCGCTGCGCGCACTCGCTGGGTCCACTACAAAGACCGCGGGCATACGCTCAAACGCTTCGAAACTGACAAAATCTGAGACTCCAAATTAAATGGAAAAGGCATTCGACCCTTCGCTGATCGAGAAAGATCTATACGCCCAATGGGAAGCCCAGGGGTGTTTCAAACCCAGCGGCACCGGCGACCCCTACTGCATCATGATTCCCCCGCCCAACGTCACGGGCAGCTTGCACATGGGGCATGCGTTCAATAACACCATCATGGATGCGCTGGTGCGTTACCACCGTATGAAGGGCCATGACACCCTGTGGCAGGTCGGTACCGACCACGCCGGTATCGCCACGCAAATGCTGGTCGAGCGCAAACTCGAAGGCCAGGGCGTCAGCCGCCACGATCTAGGCCGCGACGCCTTTATCGACAAGGTCTGGGACTGGAAAGCCGAATCCGGTGGCAACATCACCGGGCAGCTGCGCCGCTTGGGCTCGTCAGTCGATTGGAGCCGCGAGCGATTCACCATGGACGAGGACTTGTCCCGGGCCGTCCAAGAAGTCTTTGTTCAGTTGCACCAAGAGGGCCTGATTTATCGCGGCAAACGCTTGGTCAATTGGGACCCGGTTCTGAAAACAGCGGTTTCGGATCTGGAAGTCGAGAACGAGGAAGAAAACGGCCACATCTGGCACCTGCGCTATCCCCTAAGCGATGGCAGCGGCGAGCTGGTGGTGGCGACCACCCGCCCAGAAACCATGCTGGGCGATCAGGCCGTGGCGGTCCATCCCGAGGACGAGCGCTATGCCGCCCTAGTGGGCAAAACCATCACGCTGCCCCTGGTCGGACGCGAAATTCCGATCATCGCGGATGACTATGTGGATCCCGAGTTTGGAACGGGGTGCGTGAAAATCACCCCGGCCCACGACTTTAACGACTACGAAATGGGCAAGCGCCACGACCTGCCCATGCTGAACGTCCTAAACGACGACGCCAGCATCAATGTTCACGCCCCTGAAAAGTACCAGGGCATGGATCGCTTTGAGGCGCGCAAGGCCATCGTTGCCGACTTTGAAGCCGCCGGGCTGTTGGTCGAGGTCAAAGACCACCGCCTGCCGGTGCCCCGGGGCGACCGATCTGGCGCCGTGCTGGAACCCTATCTGACCGATCAGTGGTACGTCGCTGTGGCCGAGCTGGCCAAGCCCGCCATCGAGGCGGTGGAAAATGGCGACATCGAATTCGTGCCCAAGCAGTGGGAGAACACCTACTTTGCCTGGATGCGGGATCTGCAGGACTGGTGCATCAGCCGACAACTGTGGTGGGGACACCGCATTCCGGCCTGGTATGACGAAGCCGGCAACGTTTATGTCGGGCGCTCGGAGGCCGAAGTTCGGCAACAAAACGACCTAGGCGATCGGGTATTGACCCAGGACAACGACGTCCTGGACACCTGGTTCAGCTCGGCGTTGTGGACCTTTTCCACTCTAGGCTGGCCGGACGAGACCCCGGAGCTGGCCAAGTTCCACCCCACTGACGTGCTGGTCACGGGCTTTGACATCATTTTCTTTTGGGTCGCCCGAATGATCATGATGACCTTGAAGTTCCGCGGCGAAGTGCCGTTCAAAAAGGTCTATGTGCACGGCCTGGTACGCGACGGCGAGGGCAAAAAAATGTCCAAGTCCAAGGGCAACGTGCTGGACCCGATCGATCTGATTGACGGCATCGACTTGGAAACCCTGGTGCAAAAGCGCACCGGCAACATGATGCAGCCGCAGATGGCGAAAAAGATCGAAAAGGCCACCCGCAAGGAATTCCCCGATGGGATCGATGCCTTTGGCACCGATGCCTTGCGTTTCACCTTTGCCGCGATGGCATCGACCGGGCGGGACATCAATTTCAATCTGGAACGAGTGGCGGGCTATCGTAACTTCTGCAACAAGCTGTGGAACGCCACGCGCTTTGTGTTGATGAATGTCGAGGGCGCGGATCTGACCCAAACCGAGGAGCTGAAACCCTCGTTGGTGGATCGCTGGATCGTCAGCCGCCTGCAAGCGGTCGAGGCCGAAGTCGAGCGTGCCTTCGCCAATTTGCGCTTGGACATGGCAGCCCAGGCCATCTACGAATTTATCTGGAACGAATACTGCGACTGGTACCTAGAGCTGACCAAGCCGGTCCTAAATGGCGAGGCCAGCGAGGCGGAAAAAGCCGCCACCCGTCGCACCCTGATGGCGGTACTCGAGGCCGCGTTGCGCCTGGCACACCCCATCATGCCGTTTATCACCGAGGAAATTTGGCAAACCGTGGCGCCGCGCTTGGCCCAAGGCGGGGACAGCATCAGCCAAGCCCCCTACCCCCAGGCCGAATCCGGCAAGATCGATCCCGAGGCCGACGCAGCCGTGGCCTGGTTGAAATCCACCGTGGTCGCGGTGCGCACCATTCGCGGCGAGATGAACATCCCGCCGTCGAAAAAGCTGACCGTGCTGCTAAATGCCGGGGACGCCCAGGACCGTGAATTGGCGACAACCTGCGAAACCTGGCTGAAAAGCCTGGCCGGCGTGGCCGAACTCAGTTGGCTAGACGGCGCAGAGGCCCCGGTCTCGAGCATGGGTGTGGTCGGCGAGATGGAAGTGCTGGTGCCGATGGCCGGTTTGATCGATGCCGAAGCGGAAATTGCCCGGTTGAGCAAAGAAGTCACCCGCCTCGAGGGCGACATCCAACGGACCGAGAGCAAGCTGTCAAACGAAAAGTTCGTCTCCAAAGCCCCCGCCGAGGTGGTCGACAAAGAGAAAGCCAAACTGGCCGATGCCAAGGCGACGCTTGACCGACTGCAAGCGCAGGTTGTGAAGCTGAACACACTCTAGCGATACGGCGAGCAATTGCCTCCGCACTCCGGTCGGTTTCGACCTAGGGTTCAGGGGCAATTGCATTAACGCTGTAGGAGGTTCGCATGAGTTCTCGAGAGACGGGTACGGTCAAGTGGTTCAACGACGCTAAAGGATTTGGCTTCATCAAACGGTTCGACGGCGCGGACGTTTTCGTGCACTACCGCAACATACGCGGTGACGGACATCGCAGTTTGCTGGACGGCCAGATGGTCGAGTACAGCATCCTAGAAACCCAAAAGGGCTTTCAAGCCGAAGACGTATTGGCCATCTAACACCCAGCGGGCGCAAGCCCGCGTCAATAATTCCCCCTTGCCCTAAACGCCCCGCGTGATCCTGCTCACACTCAAGGCCCCCGAATCCCTGCTTTAGTTAGGCATGTCCGCCACGGAGCCATGCCATGCATCTTGAGACCCTCGCCAGCGAATTCCTGCACAGCCTTGAAGACCGCCAAATCCGCCTGCCGGTGCTGCCCGACTTAGCCTTTGAGCTGCACGACTTGATGGCCGAACAGGATTACGACCCAGCGCTGGTCACCCAGGCACTTAGCCAAGAACCCGGGGTCACCGCAGCCTTGGTCCGATCCGCCAACTCGGTGTTAAACCGCGGCCGAGTGCCGGTCGCCACCCTGGACATGGCCATTATGCGCCTGGGGCGGGATCGCACCCACGCCTTGGCCAATGCCCATTTACTGAAACAACTCTTTCACGGCACGGCGACCGGCAAGCGCCTGTTGAAGAACGCCTGGGAACGCACCCAGGCCACCGCCGTAAGAGCCACATTTTTGGCCGACCAGACGGCGCAGGTGGAACCGGCCGAGGCCCTGTTGTTGGTGTTGTTACAAAATCTAGGCGCACTGCCCTTGGTGGCCTGGATTGACCAACACGAACACATCGATGAACTGGGTACCCAGGTACGCTTTGATGCCCTCGAGGCCACCGCCGGTCCCAGTGCCGCGGCTTACCTCTTGGATCGTTGGAAGTTCCCCAGCGATCAAATCAGCGACGTGGCCCAGCGGGATCATTGGTCACGCAACAGCCCAGGCGACACCCTGACCGCTGCCGATACGGCTCAACTAGCACATTGGTCCGTGCGCGAAGACGGGCCCCGGCCAGGCCCTGCGCTACCGAGTCTGGCCGCGTACCGTAAATGGCAAGCCCTGCAACTGCCGGTCGAGCCGGGCATTGGCGGCATGGGGGATCCCGATCAGGAACAACGCATTAGCGAGTTAGGGCAATTGTTAGGCCCGTAAACGGGAAAAAATTTCATCGAAATTTAACCCACAACGTCTTGCAATCCTTAGATGCCTTGTCAGGACTGGGATTGCGTCCTGTGCATCGTTTGCCCAACATGCGCCCCCAGCTTATCCACAGCTTAAGAACAACAAAAAACACTACATAAAGGGTTGGCGAAGGCCCAAAACCACTATATCTTGTGTCTCAAGAAGAATGATATTCGCCAGTCGGACCCCAGGGGCCAAGGAATTGTTATGGATTTGGGCACGCAAACCAGCGCCAGCACTCAGACGCCAGTTGATGGCAGTCATACCCAGCTTGATCAAAGCACAGAGATTCGCCCCGGGGCCTTTCGGGTCATCAAGCGTAACGGTGTTGTAGTACCTTTTGACCGCTCCAAGGTCACGGTCGCAGTGACCAAGGCCTTCTTGGCCGTCGAGGGTGGCCAGGCGTCTGGCAGTGCCCGAGTTCGGGAAATGTGCGAACGCTTCACCGACATGGTCGAAGCCACTTACCTGCGCCGTATGCCCTCGGGTGGCACCCTGCACATCGAAGACATCCAAGACCAGGTAGAGTTGGTGCTGATGCGCGCAGGCGAACACAAAACCGCCAAAGCCTTTGTTTTGTATCGTGCAGCCCAAGCAGAAAAACGTGCCGCGCAAGCGCCGCAACACCAAGAAGAATTGCACCCCAGCATTAACGTGACCCTAGCCGACGGCAGCACCACCGCCCTGGACGTGGGACGTCTGCGTTTTATCGTTGACGAGGCCACCGCCGATCTGGAAAACGTTGATGGCGAGCGCATCCTAGAGGACACGCTGCGTAACCTGTACGACGGCATTCCGACTAAAGAGGTCAGCACCGCCCTGGTCATGACGTCCCGTGTTTTGGTCGAGGAAGAGCCCAACTACAGCCAGGTCACTGCACGCCTGCTGATGGACATCATCCGGGCCGAAGGCCTGAGCTTCATGGGCATCGCTGAAAATGCCACCCATGCAGACATGCACACCCACTACCCCGAAGCCCTGAAGGCCTACATCAAGAAAGCCTCCGAGCTGGAATTGGTCTCGGAAGAGCTGAACAACTACGACCTAGATAAACTGGGCGCCGCGATCGAAGTCGATCGTGACTTGCAGTTTGGCTATTTGGGCCTGCAAACCCTGTACGACCGCTATTTCATCCATTCCAACGAAACTCGCTTCGAGCTGCCGCAGATCTTTTTCATGCGCGTCGCCATGGGCCTGGCGCTGGAAGAGGAAAACCGCGAGGCGCGAGCGATCGAGTTCTACAAGCTGCTGTCCAGCTTTGACTACATGTCCTCGACACCCACCCTGTTCAAC
>CALKMT010000207.1 GCA_938091715.1 uncultured Litorivicinus sp. | reverse complement strand
CCGCGATTTAGCTCGACCCCGGCGGACAAGGCCTTGCGCCAGGCTGGATTTGAGGCCTTTGATTGGCAGCAAATTGAGCAACCCAAGGACAACACCCTGGTGTTGGTGCAGGACAGCTTTACTCATTGTTTTGACGCGCCGGTGATCCTGGCCGCCGCCAAAGCCTTGCGCGCTCTGGGCTACAACGTCGTGATCACCCGCCCCCGGGCCAACGGCAAGGGATTGCACGTAAAAGGCATGCGCGAGGCGTTTGCCGAGGTGACCCGGGCCAACCAGGCCTTTTTTGATCGCCTGTCGTCCACCGGTCTGCCCTTGGTCGGCGTCGAGGCCGTGGTCAATTTACTTGGGCGCTCCGAGGCCCTGACCACCGGCGTGGCCGGCTGGAAGATCCACAGCCTGCAGGAATTTTTGGTTCAGCAAGCGCTGCCGCAGAAACTCAGCGGCGACGTACGCCTGATGCCGCACTGTACCGAGAAAACCGCTCTGCCCACCATGGGCGCGGACTGGCAGCAGGTATTTGCCAAGCTTGGGGCGACCCTGACCGTCGAAGAAACCGGATGCTGTGGCATGTCGGGGGTATACGGGCACGAGCGGAACAATCGCGACCGGGCGGTGAAGTTATTTGACATGAGTTGGGCGGACAAAAAACCAACCGAGGCTCTGGTCACTGGGTTCAGTTGTCGCTGTCAGGTCAAAGCCGTTCAAGGCCAGCGGCCGCAGCACCCGATCGAGTGGCTGGCCGAGCGTTTAGAGGCTTGACACGAGAAGCGGTGACGGCATAATACGCGCCTCTTGATGGCCCGATAGCTCAGTTGGTAGAGCAACGGATTGAAAATCCGTGTGTCGGCAGTTCGAATCTGCCTCGGGCCACCATCTTGTAAAAAGCCTCGCTCATGCGGGGCTTTTTTATGCCCAGAATCGGCGCCTAGGGGTCAGTCGACTCCAACCCAAATTGACCCTTGCTGAGGGTCTGGCGGCCGAGTAAATCGGCGGTCGCCACTTGGGCATCCCCACAATACCCGCGGAATCGTACGTTACCTCGGGTGCGCACACGCTCACCCTGGGCCAGGCGTTGCACCGCCAAGCCACTCTCGCCACAGCGGGCCTGCAGCCAATGGGTCAACGAAGCATCGGTCAGGCGCCCGGCCAGGTAATCCAGGTGTTGCCAGCGGAAATGGATGCCCTGGCCCTGCGCGTCCTGCAACTGGGACGGCAGATCGGTTTCCACGGTTTCTAACCAGCCCTCTAGCTCAATGCTGGGATCGCTGGTGCTTGCACGCCACAGCGGGCCATAGGACCCAACCCGAATCACTTTCAGCGGCATCAGATCCGCCATGGGTAGACCCGCTGGGATCGACAACTCATCGGTTTTTGACGCGGTGCGCGGGCCCAACAGCACCCGTCCTGTGGCGCTGGCCAGGTGCTCGGGGCGCAGGGCCGGTGCGGCGGGGGCAACAACCAGGGCATAACCGCCCAAATCGTCGCCATGGCCCTTGATATCAATGTCCAAGCCCAAACGGCGCAGGGCCGAGTACCAGCGGAAACATTCCCGCAGGGGATTCCACATACTGCCCTGGGGCTGAATTTCTTGGCTCCACAGATTGGGATAATCCAGCAACAACGCCACCGGTGCCTGGCCGATACGCCAGTCCCGCCCGGCCAACTGGTCACGCTCATTGGCCGCCTGTTGGGCTGCATAAAATGCCAGGTCGGGCTGCCCATCGGGTCGCAGCATGCCGGCGTGCATTTGTTCTTGCGCCCAAGGGGCCTGACGCCAACGGAAAAAGGACATGACGTCCGCACCGTGTGCCCAGCCTTCCCACAACCAGTAATGCATCATGCTATCCAGCGGTGCGGGATTGTTGTGGGCCCAGTTGACCGGCCCGGGCTGTTGTTCCATCACCCACAACCGTCCCATGCCGCGGTAAAGATCATGGTGAAAGGCCGCAATGTCCGGGTGCCCCGTGCGCATGTAACGCTGGCGCTCGTCGTCATGGGGAATAAACAGATCGGTAAAGCCCAAGGGATAGGAATCCCAACTGGCAACATCCAAATCCTGAGCCACCTGACGGTGATCGAATTCCGTAAAAAAGCCCATGTAGTTGTGGGCCAACAAGCGTCCCGGGCTGTGTCGTCGTAGCAGATCCACCTGCAGGCGGTTGAAGTCCTGCACCATGTCACTGCCAAAACGCCGATAGGCCAGACAGGCCGCAGGGTTCATCTCGGTGACCGAGCCGACCGGCAACCACAACTGGTCAAAGTCGGTAATCTCCATCGACCAAAACTTATTGCCCCAGGCCTGATTCAGGGCCTCTGGAGTTTGATAACGCTGCTCGCACCAGGCCTTGAACGCCTCTAAATCCTGGGGCCCGTAACTGAAAGTGGTGTCGTGGCAACCGTATTCGTTGTCGGTCTGCCAGGCTGTAACCGCGGGGTGCTGGCCCCAGCGCTGGGCAACCACTTCGGTGATGCGAGCGGCTTGCTCGCGATAGGCTTGACTGGCAAATCGATAATGCCGGCGGCTGCCAAATCCCCGGGTCCGGCCCTGGGAATCGATGGCATAAATCGAAGGGTCCTGATCCATCAACCACTTTGGCGGCGTGGCCGTGGGCGTGCACAGGGTGACCTCGAGTCCCGCCGCGTGCATGGCATCCAGCGTGCGGTCCATCCAGTCAAAGTCAAACTGACCGGGCTTGGCTTCAATCCGCGACCAGGCAAATTCGCCCATACGCACGGTGTCCAGTCGGGCTTGCTTCATCAGCTCGATGTGTCGATCCCAGTCAGACTCGGGCCAGTGCTCGGGGAAATAACAGGTGCCTAGTCGCATACAACCTCGCTAAAAGAATTCAGCCAGCGCCTCAGCGGCCTGGCTCGATTCGACCGGATTGACCACTTCGCCAGCCAGTTGCTCGAACCCACCAAAATACTTGAGTTTGTCCGGCGCCCGCAGAACCGGCTGAATGACCCAATGCAATGGCCAGTCTTCTGCGCCCTTGGGTGCTGAATAGCACAGCAAATTTAGCGGCGTCAGGCGACCAAAAAACCGATCCAAGGCTTGGTAGGCTCGGCCCAACAACTCGGCCACCGACGCCAGGTCCTGCTCGGTCAATTGATTCAAGCTGGACAGCGCGTGATCCGGCGCCAACCAAATCTCGTAGGGCAACCGGGCACAATAGGGCACGGCGGCCGACCACTTGCCATGGCGGCCTAAGGCCCCACCCCGCTGCATCATGTCAGCAACCGCGCCCGGGGGCGCCTGCATGACCCGTCGAGCATTGGCGGTAATGTGGCCGGTGGCGTATAGCTGGCCATGGGGGTGCGGATTGGACACGCCCACCTCGGCCCCGCGATTTTCAAAGACCAGCACCTGTTCAATGCCAGGCATATCAAAGGCGCGCTGATGCTCGGTTTGCATCAATCGAACGGCCTCGATCCGGGCCTCAGAATTTAGGCTGGCCAAGGTCTGATCGTGCCCTGGATGCCAGACCAACACCCGACACAGGCCGGTCGCCGCGTACTCGCCCCCAGGAGCGTCCAGCGCCAAGGACGGGAAATCGTTATCAAATGCCCAGGCGCCGGGGTAATCCGGGTTCGCGCCACCGGCGGCACGGGGGTTACCCGGACACAGATAGCAGCCCGGGTCGTGGGCCGGCGCCGCAGATACTTCACGCTCGGAAATGGCGCCGCTCCAAGGCCGCGCGCCGGTGTTGGCGCTGACGATGACCCATTCTTGGCGCAAGGGGTGCCAGCGTTTTTCCCAGGCACTCATAACAGTCGCGCCCCGTCGCTGGGCTGACAGGGGATCCATTGA
>CALKMT010000206.1 GCA_938091715.1 uncultured Litorivicinus sp. | reverse complement strand
GATGCCTTGCGCATGTCCCGCGAATGCGGCGACATTCCGTTCATCATGGAGCAACCCTGCAACTCGATCGACGAACTACGCCAGATTCGGGGCCAGATCGCTCACCCCATTTACATGGACGAAAACAGCCTGGATTTGTCCACGGTCATCCATGCGGTGGGTACGGGATTGGTCGATGGGTTTGGCATGAAAGTCACACGAATCGGTGGTTTGCATCCCATGCGCGCCTTTCGGGATATCTGCGACGCTCGCACTGTTCCGCACACTTCCGACGACTCTTGGGGCGGCGATATCATCGCCGCGGCCTGTGTCCATGCTGCAGCCACGGTTCGGCCCGAGCTAAATGAGGGCGCCTGGATCGCCGCGCCTTATATCGACCATCACTACGATGCATCTGGCGGCATTGAGATTGTCCAGGGGCATATTCAGTTGCCCCAGGGGCCTGGACTGGGCCTTGCCATTAATCCTGAGCAATTTGGTCAGCCGGTCGCGGTGTTCGACTAACCCAGGCCACCTGGATTTATGACCTTTAATTGCTCTGCGTTCAGGTGGGCGGAGCTGGCGACTCCGCTGCCATAGCAAGCCGTTCGCAGGTCCAGGATCATCTGTCGCAAGAACCCCACTGCCGCCTCGGTTGACTCCAAGGCCGCAGGCAAGATTGCCCCACCCACGCCACACAGACTGGCGCCCAAGCACAGGGCTTTGGCTACATCGACCCCATGGCGAATGCCGCCGGATGCCAATAGTTGCGAGCGAGCAATATGCGGAGAACACAACTTCAACGCCTCTGGGGTGGAGTAACCCCAGCCGTCAAATGCCTCTTGCGAGGGCATTTCAGCACCCGGGCCACGCAACTCACGTTCGATCCAATCAAACCGAGTGCCTCCCCGCCCCGCCACGTCCAAAAACGAGACCCCGGCCGCCAGTAATCGTTGTGCCGACACGGGATCCAGCCCAAAGCCGACCTCTTTTACGATCACGGGGACTGGGCACCAGGCACAGACCTCTGCGATGCAATTCAGTATGCCAGCCCAATCGGTATCGCCCCGGGGTTGAAACACCTCTTGCATGGGGTTCAGGTGCAGGATCAAGGCATCTGCCTGAAGGGGATCTAGAATCCTGGACAGATCGCTGGGACTGGCCAAGTCTGGCAAGTTGATGGCGCCAAAATTGGCCATCAACGGCTGCTGCCCGATCGCCCCTCGAACCGACCGGGTCATGCCAGACAAATGGCGAGTTTCTAACGCGATTCGTTGCGAGCCCACGCCCATGGCCAAATTTAATTCCCGGCATGCTTCAGCCAAGACCGCATTGATGCGCTCGGCCCGAGCCGGGCCACCGGTCATGGAACTGATAAAAATCGGGGCGGCCAATACCTGACCTAGAAACGGAGTTTGCAGATCGATTTGGCCGAAATTTACCTCGGGCAAGGCTCGGTGGGTTAACTGGTAGTGGTCAAACTCTGACTCTACCGGTGGCTGGTTCAGAGCCAAATCAATATGCCCGTTTTTACGGTCAACGGCTTGCATGCTGCCGCTCCACCCAAGCCAACAATGCCATGTGGGGCACGGTCAGCGCCGCCAGGCCGATGAAGATCAATTGGTACACCCAGGCACTCAACGAAATCGATTGCCCCTGTAAAAACACACCGGCGATACCGGCCAGCACCAGAGTTGCCAAGGTCACCACCGCCATCGCCCAAATCCCCTTGCGGCGGGCCGCAGGCTGGGTGTTCTGCCACTCAGCCCAAAGGTGACGGGGGCTGTGTAGCACGCAGAAAAACGCCACAAAATATCCCAGTGGGTCCAACCACACAGCGGCAATCAGCAGCACGCTCAACTCCAAACATGGGCCGAGGGTTAGCCGACGACGGTCGTAAGCAAGAAAGATTAACGAAGCAACCCCAATGGCCCCGAGTGCCAGCACGGGCAAGGCAGGGTTTGCCCCCATCAACAGAAAGCCAAAGATACTGTGAACCGCGCCCGGATCGGTCATCAAAGGCAGCGCCAACACGATGCCCCCGTAGGCCGCACCGCCCAAGCCAATTTTACGCTGCCAGTCGCGTCCAAAGTGAAGCGTAGAGATCAGCAAGAACCCAATTAACGAGACCACCGGGAATTGACGCCATGCCAGAATCACTAAGCCCGCCAAACACAGATAAGCAATTAAAAACATTCCCATCTGAACCGGCGAACGAACGACGCCTTGCCGCTGAGCGATCACCGGATCCAAGGCACCGTGCGGCAAACCCACCAAAGCGATGAGCACGACCGCCAACACCAGACCTAAATCCATTGGGGGCGTCCCGCCATGGCCAATAAAAAGGGCTTCTTTGGAGACGCGGCCACAATACGCAACGCATCCATCGGAGTCTGATTCATCATGAATCGAGCAAAGGCGTCGGCCGACAGATTGCGCGCCAGGGCACAAAAAATGTTCGGCACACAGTCCGGTCGCTGTTCGATTAGACGCAACAGCATTTGATCCATCCACTGCTCCCACGCAGGTCGCTGGTACGGAGTATAGTGTTGCCGACAGACCAATTGATGCGCAGCTTTCTGCGCCCAGCGCTGGATCGAAACATAGCTGTAACCGGTGGAATCTCTGGCCATCCCACCTCGGGTGCCAATCGGAATACCCAGATCCTGGCCCTGCGAACGGATTCCCATGGGGATATGTGCCTGCTCTTGGCGCAACTCGGTCCAGCCATTGGCAAACCGACTGATACACCAGTCCTTGTTCAGTTGTTGCAACGAGTCTAAATCTGAGGGGGTGCCCGAAAACTCGGTGTGTTCAATCAAAACCTGGTTAGCACCCAGCGGCACCACGTACCGAAACCGGACCCGTCCATCCACGACCTGCAAGTCTTCCATCAACCCCACTGCTGTCAGGCCATGGGGGCGTTCAAGCTGCACCGTCATGCCATGAAAACTTTGCACGACTCGAAACTCTGCGACACTCGGTGGCCGGCTATCGAAGACAAATTTCGCTTGCGGAGGCGCTTCGACGCGTTGGCGCCGCCATTCGACAGCCGGGTGATCAGCAATCACCCCTAGTGCCTCGTCGTAAAAGTCGATCGACGACCGAGTTGCATAGGAATAGTGATGTCCGCGCATTAAATAGGATTGATTGGCATCCCCGATGCGCCAATCCGGACACAGAGATTGGGGTTTTAGAAAGGCCTGCTGGGACTCTTGGCACCAAAAACTAAAGGTTCGGTCGTCTTGGTAATCCTCTCTGGCCTCAGAGATCACCACCGCGCCTGGCAAAGAAGAGAAGCGAGCCAGCTCCCGGGCCAACGATAAACCCGCCAGGCCGCCGCCCACAATATGCACCCATGGGGCCTGTGTCATGACGCCAAGTGAATCCCGGGGCGCCGGGGCAACCCTTGATGCAGCCGAGCGTCATGTGCCCCGCGATACCGATGAATTTGGCGGCTAAAGGCAAAGGTGAACAGAGCCCGAGCGGCAGTGATCAGCTTTACCATACGGTTGGTATAGGCCCGTGGCCGCCAGACGTTGAAACCGCGATTGGCAATCACGCCGCCAATTTCGCGATACACAAACCCTGCGATCAAGATGCATAACCTAGGCCGGGTCGGCAAAAACGGCAGGCCCGAGAAGCCAGACAGGTACCGGATATCCGCCTCGGCCAGTAATTCAGCCACCGCCCGCTGAATCCCTTGGGCTTGCTCGTCTGTGGGCTGCAACATCTGGTCAGGTTCCATATCGCCGACCCAATCAGCCGGCAGGTAGCGCCGGTTATTGGCCGCATCCTCGACCACATCACGAGAAATATTGGTCAGTTGCATGGCGATACCCAGATCCACCGCATGGTGCCGCGCCCGCGGATCCTGGACGTCAAACAGGTCACACATCAACAGGCCCACTGTACCCGCCACCTGGTAGCAGTAATGCAACAGATCAGGCATCGTTTGGATACGCACCTGCTGTGTGTCGCTCAAAACGCCTTCGATTAGCTCGATCAAAACATTCAGATCAATCTGCGGGGTAAGTCCAAGCGCCCTGCCAACCATGGGATGCTGGGAATCCCGTTGGTGCAGGGCCTGAATCAACTCACGCAAGTCCTGTGCGGCGCGTTCGGGGTCGCTACTCAGATCCGCCAGATCGTCGATCTCACGACACAAACCGTACAGCTCCGCAGCCGCCTCGAGGTCGCTGGAGGACAGGCAATGGCTGGCAAAGTAAAAGGTCGTGCCGTGTCGTTTTAATTGTTGCTTGCTCATTAGGCTGCGGCCTCTGGCTTCATGCGCTGCGCGACCAAACCCTGGACCACCTTGGCTGAAGACAAGACCCCCGGCATTCCAGCGCCCGGATGCGTGCCTGCGCCTGCCAGGTACAGGTTGTCGAACCCTTCGGCTTGGTTATGGAAGCGAAACCAGGCGGATTGAGAGAACAGCGGCGCAATCGAAAAGCCTGCCCCTTGATGGCTCAAATACTGCTCCGAGAAATTGTCAGGGGTCATGGCAAAGGGTTCTTGGATGTGTGAACTAAGCCCTGGAAGCATCGTTTCATCCAGTGCCTGAATAATCCGCGCGCGCAGTTTGGGCTCTTCCACCTCCCAGTCGATACCTGCACCCTGGTGCGGGACTGGGGCCAGCACGTAAAAGCTATCGTGCCCCGCCGGGGCAAACGACGGGTCGGTGGCTGTCGGCCGATGCACATAGAGCGAGAAATCATCGGCCAAGTGTTGTTTGTGGAAGATGTCGTCCAGCAAGGCTCGATACCGCTTGCCCATCCAAATTGTGTGGTGGGCAACCTCTGGGTACTGGCGATCGGTGCCAAAGAACAGCACATACAGCCCCATCGATAACTTGCTGTGATCACGTTTGACCCGAGTCGCCAGGGGCAGATCCCGGTTGGACATCAAGTGGCGGTACAGGAACATGGGATCGCCGTTAAACACCACATGATCCGCCGTTAGGGTTTCACCCGAGGCCAGTTGAACACCAGCAATCTGGCGCTTCTGAGTGGTCAGTTGAGTGACTTCACAATCGGTGCGGATGCGAATGCCCTGGCGGCGCATTAAATCCTCGAGCGCCGTGACCAAAGCGCCCGTGCCGCCCATTGCAAAGTAGATGCCGTAGGCCCGCTCCAGATAATGGATCAACCCATAAATACTGGTGGTGTCAAAGGGCGAACCGCCCACTAACAAAGGCTGGATGGAAAACGCTTGGCGAAGCTTGTCGTGCTCCAAGTGTTTACACACCATCTGCCAAACCGTGCGGTAGCTGCGCAGGCGTGCCAACTGTGGCAGTTGCTTCAACATGGTCGAAAAGCGATGGAACGGGGCGTGAGCCAACTGGCTAAAGCCCACATTGAAAATAGCCCGGGACTGCTCGACCAAGGACTCGTAACCCGCACAATCCGGCGGGTGGATCCGTTCGATTTCGGCCAGCGTGTCTTCGAGCGTCCCGCCATAATCGAAATGATCGCCGTCGGGAAATAAGAACCGATACCAGGGTTTTAGCGGACGAAACTCGATGTGATCTTCCCGCCGCTCGCCGAATAGCTCGAACAATTCATCAAACAGGAATGGTGCCGTAATGACGGTTGGCCCTGCATCATGGTGGTAACCGCCACGCTCGAACACCTGGGCGCGACCGCCGAGTTGTGGCAGCTTCTCGACCAGCTCGACCTCGAGTCCCGTGGCCCGCAGTCGCAGCGCCGAGGCAATGCCCCCAAAGCCTGAACCGATCACCACTGCGCGTTCTGTCATGCGGCCGCCTTAAGTGTGGGGTATTTGCGCTGCAACGCGTGAACCAGTTCGTTGAACGCTCCAACACAATATCCTGGCAGTCCACTGACGGATTGCTTGGCTTGATCCAAATGCGCGTCAAACAAGCCTCTTAGTTGGCGCTCAGCCTCTAAATGATCGCATCCACGTTCACGAATCACCCAATAGCCGTTTAAACGAGCCCCTTTGTCTTCCTCGCGATCCAGCCAGTCGTCAGCCAATTGATAGGCCACGCCGATCGAGGACGCGCCCTGCAATACTTTTGCCACCTGATCGTCACTCCCCTCAGACAAGGCCAACACCATGGCTACCGGCAAGCCTAGTAATGGCCCGCTCTTGTGACGGACGATTTGTTCATACTCGTCCAAGCTGGTGCGAGAACCCGGACGCCACTGACAATCTAAGGCTTGTCCGGCTGCCATGGTCCCAATGCCCCGGGACAACAGGCGCGTTAATCGCGGCAATTGGGTTAGGTATTCCGCCGGAAGATCGGCCAACTGCTCAAAAGCGCAGGCAATCAGATCGTCGCCCAAACAAATAGCTGTTGGTTGCCCAGCGTGTTGCCACACAGCGGCCTGGCCGCGGCGTATAGGGTCTTGGTCCTGGATATCGTCGTGCACCAATGACGCCTGATGCAGAAGCTCGACTGATAAGGCGACGGGAAATCGAGCGGCATCCGACAAACCGGCAGCCCGCCCAGCAGCCAAAGCCAGCACCGCTCGCGTACGGGACCCTCCCGACTGAAGGTGTTGGCAGAACAACTGATTTAGACTGACTTCGTTGATGACCGGAGTGGAACCTAGCCGTTGCAACTGTGCTTCAAGCTTCTCCAGATCACTGGGTAATCGCTGGGAATCGAAGTTGGTCATGATTCTTCCTCATGGCAAATCCGTCCTGGTATTTTTATTTTTTTATCCGTTTTCGATGCGCTTTAGTCGTCAAATCGCATGGAAAACGGAGCCCGCGGACGGGCTCCGATAGGCGCTAACCTTTAAGCAGTAGCTGCTTTTTTCGACTCGGAAGTCGCGGCGTACCAGATCAACAGACCGAAAGCGATCTTGTTAACCACGTCGGCCAGGTTGTAAACAATGTTCAGCGCCTGACTGGCTGCGGCAGTGGTGTTGCCCGCATCGTCGACGTAAACAAAGTAGCCCAGGACATAACCCAAGGGATAAATGGCCCAGCCGATGGTGACGACCCAACGCATGGTGTTGTACGAGCTCTGTACGGCTGCCGGCGCTTCGTTTGCTGCCATTTTGGCTGCTTCACCCGCAAAGATTTCGTACAGAATGTAGAACCAGCCCAACATCCCGATGACGAAGCCTAGCGTTACGTTGATGTATCCCGCCTCGCCCATGTATCCGGGCACCAGCATTACGAAGGTACCAATCAACAAGCGCCAGAAGATACCGCCAGATGCATTACCGATCGCACGCAAAATCAAGAAGAACTCGATCATCAACAGCGGCAC
The DNA here is from genome assembly GCA_938091715.1 of uncultured Litorivicinus sp. Classification (GTDB taxonomy): domain Bacteria; phylum Pseudomonadota; class Gammaproteobacteria; order Pseudomonadales; family Litorivicinaceae; genus Litorivicinus. The sequence goes on along the minus strand of CALKMT010000206.1, from coordinate 1,253 downwards.
GGTTAATAGCCAGTCGATATAGCGATACACGGTGGGCGTCTCGCCCGTTGCGATCCAGACGTCGCGCATATAAAAGTAGTGAACCGCGGCAATAAAGGTCACTAGGCCCGATACCACCAGGGACGTTTTCCACTTTCCGTCTACGCTTTGTGTCTCCCACAGGAAGAACACGGTTGAAGCCATCAAGGCCATTGAAATCAACCAGAATGAAATCCCGACGAAATCATCCGATTGTAGGTTGGCCGCGGCGAATGCTGTGTTAGGCAGCGACGCGAGCACACCGACTGGGACGAGTCCCTTGATCAGGTTTTTAAGTGTCATTTTGGGCCTCCTCAGGCTCAGGAACTTTTCGTTATTTTTTTACGTTCCGTCCGTGTAACACGCCTTTTGAGCACAAAAAAACGGAGTAAAACTCCGTCCTTGAATTCTTTAGGCGAGCCGTACTCCGTTGCGACACCAAAAGTTGTACCACACAAAATAAAGCGATCCAACGACATTTCAGAAAAAATTTAAGGAATAAACTTACGTATGTTGCTTTGTTACCAACCGTGCGGACTATGGAATAGCCAGGAATGACGGGGCAGAGTTGAGGTGTCTGATCGGCTTTAATATCAGCGTTCAGAGTCCTTAATTGACACGAACCTTGAAGAAAAACTGAACGAAAAAAAGCCCCGGCACGGGCCGAGGCTTTTGACTGAATGGCGGAGAGACAGGGATTTGAACCCTGGTGGCGTTTCCACCGCGTCGCTTTCCAGGCGAGCCCATTAGACCACTCTGGCACCCTTCCGAAATGTTGATCTTTACAGCGTTCAACAACGCTCCGCGGAACCGCTTATCTTCGGGCTGCGCCCTCGATACTTGGCCTGCGGCCGGAGCTTTGACCGACAGGATGTCGGGAATGCCGCGCTTGCAGGAGCAAGGCGCGGCCCAGGCGAAAACTTCATTCCACTCTGGCACCTCTCCGGTGGGCGCGAATGATAGAGAGTTCAGCACCCGACTTCAAATGAATTCGGATAGGTAATCCTGACTGGCCAGCGGCTGGGGTCGGGGCGATTTGCCCGGATGCGAGCCAATGTATAACAAGCCAACCATCGACTCATGTTCAGCCAACTTCAGTCCTTCCGCCATAGTCTGGGTATACATCATGCTCCCGCTTCGCCACATTGCCGCCAAGCCCATCGCATGAGCCGCTGTCACCATCATTTGAGCCGCACAGCCTGCCGTAATGATCTGCTCGATCTCGGGCACTTTCG
>CALKMT010000205.1 GCA_938091715.1 uncultured Litorivicinus sp. | reverse complement strand
GTCAGTACCAGCGTCACCACGCCGTAGTAGATACTGATCGGTAGGCGATCGGCGATGGTCTCCCAGACCGGCTCGTTGTAGCGGGTCGATCGGCCCAGATCCAATTGAATCACCTGGCCCAGCCAGTGCACGTAACTTTCCAAGACCGGCTTGTCAAAGCCGTAATAGGCCTTTAGCTGGTCTAACTGGGCCGCCGACAAGGTCGAGTTGGTTTCCTCTCGGACCGACACGGCCGCCTGGCCCTCCTGGACGGCTTGGGCCTGGGCCAAGGCACGGTCGATAGGACCGCCAGGCACCACCCGTGTCACCGCAAAAACCATCAGGGTAATGCCGATAAAGGTCGGAATAATTAGCAGGAAACGCCGCAGGAAATAACCACTCATATGAATAGGTATAAGGGGTGGTGGATTTATTAACAAGGCATGCTTGGCCGGAAAGCCGATTTTCTGGGTTCTACCCTACAGACCAAGGCGCAGGTGCTTTACACTGCGGGCCTCGGGGGAACCAATGATCAATCAGTTGTCTATCTTTAATGACCTGCCGTCGGCCAACGACGAGGTCAATGTCACGAATGCAGATTTCGAGCCCAGCACGGCGCCCGAGGGCCTTAGTTTGCACGTGGCCGAGTACCGCATGGGCATGAGCGAAAGTATTGATTGTTTGCACTGCCTGCTCGAGCGTCAGTTGGCCCATCAAGGGGACCTGCTGGGGTGGCTCAGCGCGCCGATCATGGCCAGTTTTGTCACTGTCGGCGAGCGAGAAGACGGCATGGCGCTGCAGTATGACGAGGCGGTCTGTGTGTTTGAGCACGACGACGTGCCGTATCTGGCCCGCCTGGGCATCGTCGAGCCAAGCTGGATGCAGCACACCGAAGGCGCATTGTTGCGAGTAAGCGTGTTCCGTAGTGAGCAGGGCCACGACCACCAAGCCCTGTTTGACCGGGTAACCCAAGAGGTGCACGAGCTAATGGCGACCACGCTGTATTGGCACGGCACCATGGATCTTGAAGAAGAGGCGATCCGGGAAAACAACCAGGTCGCCGTTGACGCATTGCGAAACGTGGTGACCGATTTAGTCGCCGAGTTTAACGACCAGTTGCCCGAGGGGATGGCCGCCAGCATCAACCATGCTGACGAGGATGACGAAGACGAGGACGATGACGGCCAGGCCGTCGATCGTGTTCTACACTAAAAGCCGATCGGCAGGAACACCGTCGAGGCGACGCCCCGGGCCACGGCGTTCAGGGTGCGCTGCTCCGAATCGCCCAAGGCGTCCGACACCAGGTCCTGTTTTGCAGCCAAGCGCCCATGCAATACCGAATAGCTGGCATTCAGATTTTGCCCCTCATAGCCATCCGCTAATAAGTACAGCTCTCCTTGGGAATCTCGTTCGCTACGCAACAGATACAACGCGGTTTCGATATTGCGGGCACTGTTAAAGATCGCTGTGCCACTGGGCCGATCCAGCAAATAGAACGAGCGCTTTCGGTCATAGCTGTCGTCGATCATGCTGGCCAGCCCATAGACGTAGGCAAAGACTCGATCGCCCTGAAACTCCGGATTGAACGCCAGTCGTATCGCGTCGACCCCGCGCTTCTCGTCCAGCTCTTGATAGTAAATCGCCTGCTTTAGCTGCGCGGTCCGCATTCGCAATGTCTTGCCGCTGGCGTTTAGGTACTTGGGATTTCGCAGATACAACTTGCGTTGCAACTCGGCCAGTTCCGAGTCGATTTGCTCACGCACTTGTTCCAGCACCAATTGCGTGTCGCTCTGGGCCAGCCGTCTGGGTTCGAAACTGGCCGAGCAGCCGATCAAAAAGGTCAAGATAAAACAGAGTGTCAGCCGCACCGGGTGCCCTAGTGTTGATTAACTGTGGGGCAGTTCTACCACACGCCAGTAGTGTTCCAAAAGCTCTAATGCGCGGTACAGGCCGCCGGTCCCTACATCGGTTTTGACGATGTATCCCGCCACATGCTGATCGTAGGCCTGAGCAATATCGGTTTGATGATCCGAGCTAGTGAGTACGAACACGACCAATCGATTCAGGCTGGGATCATCACGCACGGCTGCCAGAAATTCGTGACCGTTCATGCGTGGCATGTTGAGGTCCAACAACACAATCACGGACTCGGGCCGGGGGTATGTCCCGTGCTTGCCCTGCAGAATGTTCAGGGCCTCCAGGCCATCGGTCGCGACCCATAGCTCGTTGGCCAGTTTCTGGCGTGTGAAAGCCCGTTTCATGGCCATCACATCCACTTCGTCGTCTTCGACCAACAAAAAAGTCGTGTCTGTTTTCATCAGGATTCAATCCTCCGTTTTGAGCAAGGCCAGGCCAGTTCAAAACAGGCACCGGTGAGTTGAGGGTGTTTGACCAGCTCCAACGAGCCATTCAGTGAGCGGATGATTTTTCGTGCAGTGGGCAGACCCATCCCCCGAACCTCGTCTTCTTGGTCGGCGGCCAGGGTCTGAAACATTTCAAACATCCGATCCGCCTGATGCCCGGGAATCCCTTTACCGTCGTCCGCAATCCAGAGTGCGTTGGGATTTCCTGGCACCGTGGTGATCCAGAGTTGTACCGCCTCTGTGTTATGGGCAAAGGCATTTTCGATCAGAATGCTGAGTACCCGGCGGATCGACAGCCGATAGGTGTTGAATTCCCAGGGGACGTCTATGTGTATCTGTTTCAGGGGCAGCTCCGAGGCCACCTCGGCGACCAATGAGTCAATTCGTATCCACTCCAGGACCGAGTTTTGATCGTTGACTCGGGAGTAATTCAACAGCCCGGTGATCATGTCGCTCATCCGGGTCGACAAACGGCTGAGCCGCGTCAGCAAATCTTGGCTCTCTGGGCTTAGGTGCCGGGGCTCCAGGTCTTCGCTTAACCATTGGGACAGGTTTCGGATACCCCGGAGGGGCGCCTGCAGGTCGTGGCTGGCGGCGTAGGCAAAGGATTCCAGCTCGCGATTTTTGTGAGTCAGGGCGGTGTTAGACTGGGTCAGCTCGAAGGTGGCCTGATTCAGGCGTTTTTGGTATTGCACCTCGTTGTGTCGATAGCGAGCGGTGAAGCCGAGGGCCACCGCACTGCCGATCAGCGCCGTTAGCCAGATCCAATTCGGCCAGAAGGGCAGTGAATCGGCGCTGCGATGCAGGGTGATGCTCCAGGTGCGCTGTCCAAATTCAACTGACGCCTGGTGTTGCTCGAGTCCCCGAACGCCCTCGGGGCGAATACCGCTCGAATACAAGGGCCGGTTGGGGTTAGACGGATCTAGGATGACCAGTTGCCCCGGGTATTCGATTTTCGGTAGCAATCGCTGAATCAATGGCACGGTTAAAAACACCGTGGTGATAAAGCCCGACAACGGCTGAGCACGCACGGGATGAGCCAACAGAATGGCGGTTTGGCCGCGATGGGTTGACAGTTCGACCGGTTGACTGATCACGGTCTTGTTGGTGCTGATGGCTCGGCGCAGCATCAGCGCCCGTTGCGGCTCGCTGAGCAGGTCGAGCCCCAGGGCATTGCTGCTGGCTTGAACCGCTGCCAGATGGCTAAGGATGGCGTACTCGCCTCGCTCCTCTAAGGGCCCGATCGTCAGGTCCGGATTCCACTGTTTGAGTTGAACGTCCCGGCGATCGAATTCCCCTTGCAGGGACTGCAACTGTGACCCAGCAATAAGATCCACCCAGCCAATGCCAGGAGACTCGGGATACTCCCGCACAAACCCTTGGGCCAAACGGTTCCATACTTGGGAATTCAGCGCTGGCGCCAGGGTCAGACCGTTTTCAAGCTGCTCGATGACGAACTCTCGGGATCGCAGTTGAGCTTGGAAATCGGCCACCAGATTGTCTATCTGAGCTTGATGAGTGCGACTTCGCTCAGCCGATATTTGTTGGCTGGCCGCGAATGACAGCGCGTAAGCCATGATGACCAGGGCCAGACTGACCGCCCATTCGAAGCGCTTTACCAGCGCGAATCCAGAAAAAAACCACATGCCGGCAGTATGCGAAATGCCCGGCAAGGAAAAAGGTACTGGCCCACAAAACCGGGTCGATGCGATACTTACGGACAATGAAATCCAATGATTTGTTATGGCTTGGGCTGATTGCCTGCAGTTTGGGGGCTGGCGTGGTCGGCGGTTCGTATTTGAAAAAGGACGAGCTGTTACCGATCTGTCACTCGCTCGCTCCCGGATTGTTTCCTCCGATCGCGCTGGCCTTGCCAACCGAGCAGGGCGTATTTGATTCGGGCTTGCAGTATGCCGGGCAACCCTGGCAGGTGACCTTTGTCGGTGCGCGCTGCGATGCTGGCTGTCAGGCACATTTGCAACAGGCCGAACAGACCGAGCTGCCGCATCTGGTCGTCAGTTACTCAAGTGATTTTAAGGACACCCGGGCGGCATACCTGGCTCGGGGCAACACAGTGCAGTTTGAACAGGCCGCCGAGTCCTTTGGCTTAAGCATCGAAGACTGGAGCCGGCCGGACTATGCGGCCACCTGGCGGTTAAATGCGGATCATCACATCGAGCGGCGATGGGTTGAGCAAACCGCCCCAGCAGCCTGGGCCGACTAGTAGCCGCGATCCCGATCGACCAAGGCTGGCATAACTCCGTCGACCAAAAACCGTTGAATCGCCTGATGAATAATGACCGCGGCGCTTTGAATGTCGGTGCTGGCGGAGACGTGGGGCCAAATTTGTACTTGCGGATGACCCCACAGCTCGGATTCCTCCGGCAAGGGCTCGGTCTCGAATACATCCAGCAGCGCGAAATGGCTCGGGTCGGTGTTTAACCAACTTAGCAATGCCTGATCATCGACGGCGCTGCCGCGGCCGAAGTTCACCAGCAATTTATCCTGCTGAAAGGACTGCAAAAAAGAGTCGTCAATCCAGTGATAGGTGTCCGGCGTCGCTGGCAGCAGATTGATCACGATATGGGCGCCTTCGATGACCTCGGGGCCCAATTTAGAAAAGTGCGGCCAGGGCATGGCCTTAGCCCGTCGGCTATAGGTCGCCACTTTGAACCCGGCTTGGCTTAACACTGTCGCGCAGTGTGTGGCCAGTACGCCGGCTCCGAGCATCAACACTTGTGTGCGCTCAGGTGCTTTTTGATCCCAGGGTTTCCAGTGCTGATGGCGCTGTTGAATGTGATAACGCGCGCTGTTCTGGCAATAGTTCAGGCAGGCACTTAGGCAGGATTGAGCCATCCGTTGCGACAGTCGCGGATCGATCAAGCGGGCAATGGGAAGCTGGGTCAGTGCCAGGGCTTTTTCAACGCCAGCATAGGTGCAGTGCGCCCATTCAAGGTGCTCGAGCGTATTAAGCTGTCCCGCTTGGCCTGCGGTAAACACCGCAACACGGGCGTTTTGGATCGGTTCGGAAGTGTATTCAGGGGAGGGGCAGTGCTGGTTCAGGGCGGCCACCCATTGATCGGTCACCGCACCACAAAGTACTGGGATCAATGATCGTCCTTGGGTTTCCGTGTGACCAAAAAGTACGTCACGACGAATATCACTACGATACCGCCCAACAAATAGGTCAGTGCTTCGCCTTGGTTTGCCACATCAATCATTTTTTTACCCCGTAGGTTCTTATTTAGCGTGCGTATAGATTAGCCTTATTGATCCGATCGAGGCAATGGCGCTACCCTGATTTCATGATTCCACGTTGGTTACTCATTGCGCTCATTGTCGTCGCACAAAACGCGCCGGCTTTGTCGCGTTTGGGTCTGGACGTGACACATCTGTGCCGAGCCCAGGGCGTTGAAGTGGTCTACCTGGATGCCACAGGTCAGGTGGCGAACCCGGTGCAAGCCCCCTGCGAATGCTTGGCCTTTGATTGGATGCCTGCAGACGGAGCCATCGCAATCTCTGGAAACGAGCCATGCACCGTGCCACCGGCACAGGCCATCGCTGGCTTTTCGGGTCATTTTCGCCTGTTGTCCCGAGGCCCTCCGTCGCTGTAATCAATCCCCCTATTTCCCAATTACAGCGTGAGATTTTCCGATGAAAAAAGTATTTCTGGGGCTACTGCCCCTGTTGTTAACGATGGCTCCCCTTAGCTGGGCCGAGCTGGCCATTGAAAACGCCCACATACGAGCCAGCATTCCTGGTGCCCCAAATACCGCGGCCTTTTTGACTCTGTCCAACTCGGGCGACCAAACCATACGTTTGGTTCGTGCCGAGTCCGAGATCGCAGCGCGCACAGAATTGCACACGCATACCAAAGACAACGGTGTCATGCGCATGCGCGAAGTGGAGGCTGTCGAAGTTCCTGCCGGGGGACAAGTGGTGCTTCAGCCAGGAGGCCTGCACGTCATGTTTATGCAGCTCGTCGAGCCGCTAAACCCCGGCGAACAGGCAAAATTTTACTTGGTTGATGATCAGGGCTCTCGGCATCAGGTTCAGGCCCCTGTCATGAAAATTAAGGCCCTTCATAAGTCGAGTAAACAGCATTGATGCCGCGCTGGGTTCTGGGCGCAGGCGCAGTCGTGTTGGCCTTTGCCGTCGGATTTTGGGGGTCGTCTAGCCTGCCCGATGATGCCCGAGGCTTTGAGCTGACACGCACCGATGGTACGCGCATCAATAGTCAGGACGTGCTGGCAGGCGAGCCCTACGTCATTTTCTTTGGCTATACCTTTTGTCCGGATGTCTGCCCGACCACCCTGGCGTATTTGTCCTCAGTTCTGGATCAGCAAGAATCCGCCACCGGTCAGCGGGCTCAGGCGGTGTTTGTCAGCGTCGATCCACAGCGGGATACGCCGGAGCGCTTGGCGCAGTACGTGAATTATTTTGATGAGCGTATTTGGGCGGTCACCGGTACGCAGGCCGAGTTAGAGCAAACGGCAAAGACGTTTAGCGTGTTTTTTCAAAAGGTGCCCGGCAAAGGCGATGATGACTATCTGGTTGATCATTCGGCGGGAATTTTGGTCATGGATGACAAGCACCGGTTAAGCGGCGTCATTCGTGATGGCGAGGCATTGGATCAAGCGCTGGCCACCTTGGCCAACGCCTACTAACCCAAGGCCACTCGGCGAGAGTGGCCCTGTCATAAACTTACTGCTGGACGTATTCCAACACCGTTTCGGGCGATGAAACACCGTAGGGATCTTCGGGGTGGTTGTCCGATTTGCCGGGTTCTTCGAACCAGGCTTCAACCACGCCGTCTTTGATGACCGCAGCATAGCGCCACGAGCGCTTGCCAAAGCCTAGGTTGTCCTTGTCGACCAGCATGTTCATCTTTTCAGTGAACTCACCTGACCCGTCGGGAATAACTTTGACGTTTTTCAGACCTTGGCCTTTGGCCCAGGCGTTCATAACAAACGAATCGTTGACGCTTAAGCAATACACGTCGTCGATTCCGGCGTCTGCAAAGGCCTGAGCGTTGTTCTCAAAGCCAGGCAGTTGGAAGGTCGAGCACGTGGGGGTAAAGGCGCCAGGTAGGCTGAATAGAACGACGCGGCGGGGCTTATCGGCGCTGCCGAATAGCTCGTCCGACTGAACGTCTTCCCAGCGAAAGGGATTATCGCCGCCGATGGATTCATCGCGGACACGGGTTTTAAAGGTGACGACGGGTAGGGTGGTGCCTTGGCTCATATAAAGAGACTCCTAAGCGAATGTGAATTACAATCAAGCGCCGCGAAGGATACGCAATGTTTCGATCGACTCAAGCTTTGAGTTATGAGTTGGTAGATAGAAAATAACTATTAATCGGTCGATTGACATACCTTATGAACTACGAATCTCAGCGCGAGTTAATTTCGCCATTTCACGACGCCCTTTATGACTACGATCCGGCAGCCTTACGAGCCGCCATTGCCGAAGTTTTTTCTGCCCAGGCCGAGATCCATCTTTGCCACCCCTTGGGAGATTTAGACTCTCCATTGGCGTTATTGGATATCTATGCTGATTTGGCTGCGGCCATGCCGGATTTGGAACGCCGTGAAACCATCCGAATGGCAGGGCGCTCGTTGGAAGACACCGACTGGGTCGGCGTGTGCGGTTACTACACAGGGGTTATGGTTGCCCCCTGGCTAGACATACCGCCCACCGGTCACCAGGTCGCGATGCGATTCCACGAATTTTACCAAGTTCAAGACGGAAAAATTGTCCAAATGCAGGCCATTTGGGACATCCCCGAACTGATGATGCAATGCAATGCGTGGCCTATGGCGCCCAGCCTGGGTCGCATTTGGCAAGTGCCGGGGCCTGCGACCCAAGATGGCATTCAAACCGGCACTCGAGACTCAGCGCTGTCAGACCAGAGTTTGAACCGTGTCACCCAGATGCTGGCCAACCTGATCAAACACGATGAGGAAGGGCTGGAGGGCATGGACCTGGCGGGCAGTTGGCATCCCAAGATGAACTGGTACGGCCCAGCTGGAATTGGCACCAACCGCGGCATTCAGGGCTTTCGTCACTGGCATCAGATTCCATTTCTAAAGGCCATGCCGGACCGTAAAGGCACCGGCGGAAAGGGCATTTTGTTTGCTGACAATCAGTATGTTGGGGTGACTGGCTGGCCCAATATGCGCATGACGCTGTCCGGAGATGGCTGGATGGGCATTGCCCCGGGTAATCAAGCGCTGACCATGCGCAGTCTAGATTTCTGGCGCTGTGAGGGTGATGTAATTCGCGAGAATTGGGTCACGGTGGATCTGTTGCATGTCTATGATCAGTTGGGCGTTGATGTGTTCGAGCGGATGCGAGAACTGACGCCGCAGCCGATTAATCGTGGCTGTCTGCCCGGTTAGCCTAAAGCTGTTTTTGCAAGACTAGGGTGTCGATCCAATGGCCGTCTTTTTGGCCGACCTTGGATAGGCGCCCAGTTTCTATGAACCCCAGGCTTTGATGCAGGTTAATCACCGGCTGGTTCGTACTGTCTGGGATCACGGCCATCACGGTGTGCAGAGAACGCGCGTTGCCCAGCAAAGCAGCCAGTAATTGGGTGCCGATGCCTTGGCGACGGCTTCCCTGAGCGACACAAACTGAAATTTCCGCGGTGTGACTGGCGCTAGGGTCAAACCGGTATGGGGACAGATAGGCAAACCCACAAACGGGGCCTGCCTGACTGGCAATCAGGTACGGCCGATCGTTGGCAATCAACCCGCGCCAATGCGCCATCATTTCGATCACGCTGGGCGGGACGTCTGCGAATAAAGAAGTGCCGTACAGAATCTCGTCCGCATAAATGGATTGAATGGCCCGGAAGTCAGCGTCGGACGCTGCCCGGATCTGGACCTCATCGAGTCTGTTCATTGACTGCCGTCACAAAACCCGCCTGCTAAAGTCGAATGTTAGGGGCTGATGACAACAGTTTTACTAGCTTTAGACAAGGACAGTCGAGGAGCGGACGCGTGGCGAAGAACTCTGTTATTTGTAAGGTGGTGGCGAAAGAATGCCACCAATTGGCCCAAGGTGGGTGTCAGCCTTCAATCCAGGCATTGAGCGCCTGTGTTAAACGATTGGGCAGTCAGGACGAAATCCAATACGCCTTTGACGCCTGGATGGCGGCTAGACATGGTTCCGGCGGAATCAAACGCGCCAGCTAAATAGTCGCATAATATATATTATGTTAAATAAGGGATTTGCCTGCGGGCGACCTGTGCTGTCTTAGGCATTCCCGCCGTCAGCCTTGGCGCCTATTCTGCGTCGATGAACTCATACTTAGTCGGCCTATCGCTGGTCGTCATCTCCGCCCTGTGTTTTTCCTTACAGCCATTATTTGCCTCGGCCCTATACGATTTGGGCTGGGTCCCGCTGTCGGTCTTGGTTCTACGCTTTGGCTGCTCGGTTGTCTTGATGGCAGGGTTTCTGGGGCTTACTCGGCGACCTTTTCTGGCGCTGTTTGATGTGCGGGCGCTGTTATTTGGGCTGTGCATGGCGGGATCGGCGCTGGGTTACTACACCGCGGGTCAGCGTTTGGGATTCAGCTTGGCAGTCGTGCTGCTGTTTTCCTTCCCCGTGGGCGTGACCTGTTTCCTGGCCCTACGCGCCCGGCAGATGCCCAGTCCATTACGCTGGATCGCCCTGGGCAGCGCTGTTTTGGGCACCTATTGGGTGATCGGTGGACCGTCTGGACCCGGGGACTGGGTCGGTATATCGGCCGGTTTGGGCGCCGCCTGTTGTTATGGGCTGGCCATGATCATCAGTGACGGACGGGTGGTTAGGGATCCTTGGATTGACGTGTTTTGGGTCTCAGTGGGGGCCAGTTTGGTATTGATGGCGGCTTGTTGGGCCATGGGGGTTACGCTTCAGCCCTCGAACACCGCCCTTTTGCTGGGCATGGGTTTGGCCGTGTCGGCGACTATTTTGGCCACGGGCTTGCTGATTACGGGTATTGCTAGGATCGGCGCCAGCGATGCGTCCACGATAAGCCTATCCGAAGCCCTTTTCAGTGCCCTGTTCGCCGTGGTTTGGTTGGGCGATTCGGCCAGTTCCGGCCTGATCGGTGGCGGGTTTCTGATTGTATTCGGGGCGTATTTGTTGACGCGCAGCCCCGGTGCGGCGCGCTAGCCCGTATGCAGCAGGATCTGTTTCCAGATGGCGGTTTCATCAATCAGCGTCCATTCACGTCGCAGCCCGCCTGGACCAAACTCGGCTTGGGTGATCCCCATGATGTACACCGGTGCGCCGGTGGGTGTGCCAAAACGTCCCCATCCCGAATGTAAACCGTTCAGGCTCCAACGAACGGCGGCTCTGGGTGGCATTTGTTCCTCCTCGAGCCCAATTTGATGCTCGATTTTGAACTGGGCGTCAGGGAATGCCGCCCGCAACCCCATCCAAAAGCTATCCGCATCGCGCCAGCCCTGAGCGCTCTGCCCGTTCGGATACTCCAGTTGTGCGGCTCGATCGTACAGGCGTGGGATGCGGTGAAAGGCGCCTTGCATCAGGTC
>CALKMT010000204.1 GCA_938091715.1 uncultured Litorivicinus sp. | reverse complement strand
GAGTTAGCAGACCGCTTGGATCACGTGGGCGAGCCTGAGCTGGTCCATCGCGATAACTTGGCGCTACGCTAGTGCGAGATCCAGGCAAAAAAAAACCGGCATTTGCCGGTTTTTCTTCAAGGGGCGTTAGGTTACGCCGCTTTCAGTGCCTTGATGCGGGCATTCAGGCGGCTCTTGGTACGAGCGGCCTTGTTGGCACTGAAGATTCCCTTGTTAACCATGGCGTCGATGACCGGCTGAGCGTCGGTAAAAGCAGCCGATGCTGCGTCAACGTCGTTGGCGGCCAATGCGGCCTGGATTTTCTTGATCGTGGTGCGAACGCGCGAGCGAAGGCTTGCGTTACGAGCCCGGCGACCTTCCGCCTGGCGTGCGCGTTTGCGTGCTTGAGGACTATTGGCCACCTGTGTAGCTCCTTAAATAATTCATCGTTGCGAGCCGCACATGCGGTCTCGAAAGGCGCGATAAGATATAACCCAAGTATGGAGTTGTCAATTGGGTAAGCGGTTATTTCGCTCAGGATCGATTGTGTCTGTGATGACGCTTTTGTCTCGAGTTCTGGGTTTGGCGCGGGATGTCGTTTTTGCTGGGCTGTTTGGTGCCTCCGGCGGCGCCGATGCGTTTTTTGTGGCCTTTAAAATTCCTAATTTTCTGCGCCGGCTATTCGGCGAAGGGGCCTTCGCTCAGGCCTTTGTGCCGGTGCTGGCCGAGTACATGGCCAAGCCCGAGGGGGCTCGCGCCTTAGTGGCCGCCACAGCTGGGGTTTTGTTCACCGTTTTGACAGTGCTCACTCTGGCGGTGCTGCTGTTCGTGGATCAGGTGGTGTGGGTATTCGCGCCTGGGTTCGCTTCGGACCCCGCCAAGCTAGCCTTGGCTGGCGATTTGTTGACACTGACCTTCCCGTATTTGTTCTTTATCGCCGGGGTCGCCTTTGCCGGCGGCATTCTGAATGCGCATGAGCGCTTTGCCGTCCCAGCCTTTACCCCGGTCCTGCTAAATCTGTCGCTCATGGGTGCGGCTTTGTTGTTAGCGCCCCAGATGCAGATGCCCGTCATGGCCCTGGGTTGGGGGGTGTTGTTAGCCGGTGCCTTGCAATGGGCCTTCCAAATACCGTTTTTACTGCGGATTGGCATGGCGCCCAGGCCGCGCTGGCAACCCTCGCATCCTGGAGTGAAACAGATCGGGACCCTGATGTTGCCGGCCCTGTTTGGTGTCGGCGTCAGTCAAATAAATCTGCTGCTGGACACGGTTTTGGCCTCGTTCTTGGTCACGGGCAGTGTGTCTTGGCTGTACTACTCGGATCGGTTGGTAGAGCTGCCACTGGGGGTCATCGGTATTGCCATTGCCACCGTTATTTTGCCCAAGCTGTCGCACGCCTTTACCGCAGGTCAGTCTGAAAAAGCCCAAGGCATTCAGGACTGGGGTTTGGGGCTGTGCTTTATTTTGGGCGCCCCGGCGACCGTGGCGCTGATGCTGTTGGCCGAGCCGCTGCTGTATACCTTGTTTCAATACGGTGCGATGCAGCCGTCGGACGTGCAACAGGCGGCTCTGTCATTGCGTGCCTACGCATTGGGCCTGATCCCGTTTATGGCGATCAAGGTCTTGGCACCAGGGTTTTTTAGTCGCCAGGACACTCGGGCCCCGGTGCGCATTGCGATTATTGCAATGACCGCGAACATGGCGCTGAATTTGGCCCTGATTGGACCGCTGGCGCACATTGGTTTGGCCCTGGCGACCTCGGTGTCAGCGGGTTTAAATGCGACCCTACTGTATGTTGGGTTGCACAAGATGGGGGCCTATCGTCTGGGTCGCATGTGGCTCGGTTTGGTGGTTCAAGTGGCCATAGCCACTGCGCTGATGGCGGGCAGTCTGGTCACCTTGTCGGTCCTGCTGCCCGGTTTCGAGACTCAAGGCCTAGGGTCGCGGGTTTGGCAGATGGCCGCTTTGGTGGCGACCGGTGCGATGGTGTTTGCCGGGGCCTTGATTTTGGTCGGCTTTAAGCCGCGCCAATGGCTAGGGATGCGCAGCGATTAAGGCTATACTGCCCAGCTTTATTTTTAGGGGTGCACCGTGCAGGTTCGGCTAGCGCAGATGGGCGACAACTGGAGCGCGCAAGGATCAGTGGCAACACTGGGCAACCTTGACGGCGTTCACCGTGGTCACCAAGCGATCCTGAGCCAGGCCCGAGAACGGGCGCGGTCGCTGGGGCTCCCCAGTGTCGCGGTGGTGTTCGAGCCGCAGCCGCGCGAGGTGTTCGCGCCAACAGCCGCCCCCGCACGATTGACCAAATTCAAAGAAAAGATCTTGGCCTTGGCCCCTTACGTTGATGGGGTTCAGGTGCTCAAGTTTAACTCGACCCTGGCCGCACAGACCCCCGAAGCTTTCGTTGAGGACTGGCTATTGGGTCAGTTGGGGATTCGCCACTTGGTGGTCGGAGACGATTTTCGATTTGGTGCCAAGCGCACAGGGGACTTTGCATTACTCGAGCGCTTGGGCCTGCAAAAAGGTTTCTCGGTCGAGCGCACCCGTCAGGTCTTGCACAAGGGGCGCCGGATTTCCTCGACCTGGGTGCGTGAAGCCCTAGGGCAGAATGAGTTGGGCCTGGCGGAAGCCTTGCTGGGCCGCCGCTACAGCATGCAGGGCCGAGTCATTCGCGGCATGGGGTTGGCCCGCACCTTGGGTTTTGCCACCGCCAACGTCCAGCTGGGCCGCAAGGTCAGCCCCCTGCGCGGCGTGTTTGCCGCCCGTGCATCGATTCCTGGGGTCGGTATTCAGGATCATCCGGCGGTGGTGAATCTTGGCAGTCGGCCCAGCGTTGAAGGGCGACCCTTTGGCCTGGAGGTTCACCTTTTGGATTTCCAAGGCGATCTGTACACCCAGGATTTGCACGTCGAATTTGTACAATATATTCGCTCAGAACAACGGTTTGACGGCCTGGCCGCCCTGACCGAACAAATACAGGCCGACCACGCCCAGGCGCGGCGGCTGCTTGCAACAAACTAACGGACCTATGATG
>CALKMT010000203.1 GCA_938091715.1 uncultured Litorivicinus sp. | reverse complement strand
CAGCATGGCGTCAGTCAAACTCGCGAAAATCAACAAGGTTTACGAGGGCAAACAACCGTTTCATGCCCTGCATGATGTTGATCTGAACATCCAAGACGGCGAATTTGTGGTGTTTGTCGGCCCTTCAGGCTGCGGCAAGTCAACTCTACTACGTGTCATTGCCGGCCTAGAGGACATCACCGAGGGCGACCTGATGATCGGTGGCGATCGCGTCAACGACAAGACGCCGAAAGAGCGCGGCATTGGCATGGTGTTTCAATCCTATGCGCTGTACCCGCACATGACCGTGCGGGAGAACATGGCCTTTGGCCTGACCTTGGCAAAACTAAAGAAAGAAGACATTCACCAACGGGTGACCAGCGTAGCCGAGACGTTGCAACTGGATCAGTTGCTGGATCGCAAACCCAAAGAATTATCTGGCGGACAGCGTCAACGCGTCGCCATCGGTCGCGCCATTGTGCGCGAGCCCAAGGTGTTTTTGTTTGACGAACCGCTGTCGAACCTGGACGCCGCATTGCGCGTGCAAATGCGCATCGAGATCGCCCGCCTGCACGGCGAGCTGAAAAACACCATGATTTACGTCACCCACGACCAAATCGAGGCCATGACCCTGGCCAACAAGATTGTCGTGCTCAGCGCCGGACGCGTTGAACAGGTCGGGGCACCGCTGCATCTGTATCACCACCCGGCGAACAAATTTGTCGCAGGCTTCATCGGCAGCCCAAAAATGAATTTCATGCCGGTCACCACCGAAATCAAAGGCGACGGCATGGCCGTGACACTCAGCAGTCACACCGCGCAAGTCGCGCGTCAAGGCAAGCCCGCAGTTTCCATGGGGATACGTCCCGAACACCTGACCATTGACGGCACCGGCGAATGGTTCATTGACGCTAACGTCAGCGTAGTCGAACACTTGGGCGACCAGGCCATGCTGTACATGGATGTGGATGGTGAGGACGGACCCTTAGTCTTGGTGGTCGACGGCGAAAATTGTCCGGCACGGGGCGACGCACTAAAAGTTGGCATCCCTGCGGACCGAGTCCACTTGTTCGATGCAGACGACCAGGCCATTGCTCCTAGCGAGGCCAACGTCAGCGCCGCCTAAGTTTTAAGAATGACGTGGTAGGTGTGCGGGACCTGCCCCACCGTCAAAAATAACCCCGCACTGGAAAACAAAAAAAGAGGTAACTTATGTCAATGCGTAAAACCTTGGCCCTCGCCGTCAGCGCAGCAGTGATGAGCACTGCGGCTACCGCCGGTGGTCACCTTCCCTTTTCAAAAGACGACACTCGTTTCTCCTGGGATTCACTGACCCCGTTTGAAAGCATGGACCTGAGCGGCCAAGAAATCCGCTTTGACGGCCCCTGGATTTCTGGTGACGAAGAAAACCTGCGTAATGTGTTGGCCTATTTCGAACAGGCCACCGGTGCAAAAGTGCAGTACAACGGCTCTAACGACTTTGAGCAGCTGGTCTTGGTCGACATGAAGGCTGGCAACAGCCCGAACCTAGCCGCATGGCCCCAGCCGGGTACCGTGGCTGAGTTGGCTGCACAGGGCGAGTTGGTAGCACTGCGCGACAGCGTGTCGGATGCAGTACTGAACAGCTATTCGGCCGGTCAAAGCTGGGCGGATCTGGGTACCTATGCAGGCCCCAGCGGTGCTGACGACATGTACGGCCTGGCCTACAACGTCAACCTGAAGTCACTGGTTTGGTACGTTCCCGAGAACTTCGAAGAAGCCGGTTACGAAATCCCCCAGACCATGGAAGAGCTGATCTCGTTGACCGATCAGATCGTTGACGACGGCGGCACACCCTGGTGTATCGGCCTCGAGTCTGGCGGCGCTACCGGTTGGCCGGCGACTGACTGGATCGAAGACATCATGCTGCGCACCCAGCCCAAGAGCGTTTACGACCAGTGGGTTTCGAACGAAATTCCCTTCAACGATCCGCGTATCGTGAACGCCATTGAAACCTTTGGATTCTTCGCTCTGAACGACGATTATGTGGATGGCACTGCCGATTCACTGGCATCGATCTTCTTTGGCGACAGCCCGAACGGCATGTTCACCTCACCGGCCAAGTGCTACATGCACCGCCAGGCGTCGTTCATTCCTGCTTTCTTTGACGAAGCGTACAAAGACAAAGTGGGCACGGACGTCGACTTCTTCTATTTCCCCGCCTACGCAGGCAAGGATCTAGGCAAGCCTGTTCTGGGTGGCGGCACGCTGATCACCATGATGAACGAGTCTGAAGCGGCTCACGTCTTCATGGACTATCTGACCAGCCCCATCGCGCACGAAATTTGGATGGCAGGCAATGGCTTCTTGACGCCGCACTCAGGCGCTAACTTGGAAGCCTACTCCTCGGACGTATTGCGCAAGCAGGGCGAGATCTTCCTGAATGCCACGACCTTTGGATTTGATGCCTCTGACCTGATGCCTGGCGCTGTTGGCGCGGGATCGTTCTGGACCGGCATGGTGGACTACACCAACGGCAAGAGCGCTCAGCAAGTGGCTGACGAGATCCAAGCCAGCTGGGATGCGATCAAGTAATTGATCCCCTAGTTCAGATGGGGGGCTTCGGCCCCTCATTTGTTTTCATTCACCATCGGACACTACAAAATGTCAGAACACATCACCTCGGCCATTATCGCCATCGCCATTGGCGTATTCGGAATTTTGGCGTACTTCTGGATTTCCAACGCCCTGTTGGACGGATTTATTGGCCGTTCAAAGCGCGCGAACAAAGAAGTTCTGCGTGAACAGATTCGCCCCTGGCTTTTTGTAGGCCCCGCTTTATTTTTTCTATTTCTGTATCTGGTCTACCCAGTATTCGAAACCCTGTGGTTGTCGTTTAAAGACGAAAACAGCAGTCAATTCGTCGGGTTCGACAACTACCTGTGGTTGTTCAAGGATCCGGAGTTTCACACCACCCTGCGCAATAACGTGCTGTGGCTGTTGGTGGTGCCCACCCTGTCGACCCTGTTTGGGTTAGTCATTGCGGTGTTGGCCGATCGTTCGCGCTGGGGCACCTTGGCCAAGTCGCTGATCTTTATGCCCATGGCGATCAGCTTTGTCGGCGCTTCGGTGATTTGGAAATTTGTGTATCACTACAACGGTGAGGGCGATGTGCAGATCGGGATACTCAACGCCCTGATGGTCGCCCTGGGTGCCGAGCCACAGTTCTGGCTGAGCGTGCCATTTTGGAACAACCTGTTGTTGATGATCATTTTGGTCTGGATCCAAACCGGTTTTGCCATGGTGATTCTGGGCGCGGCGTTACGCGGCGTACCCGAGGAGACCATTGAAGCGGCGATTATCGACGGCGCCAACGAGCTGCAAATTTTCTTTAAAATTACCATCCCCCAAATCATGCCCACCGTGGTGGTGGTCTGGACCACCATTGCAATCCTGGTGCTCAAGGTCTTCGACATCGTATTGGCGATGACCAACGGACAGTGGGAGACCCAAGTGCTGGCAAACCTAATGTACGACTGGATGTTCCGAGGCGCGGGTGACTTTGGCCGAGGCAGTGCGATTGCCATCGTCCTGATGCTGTCGGTGGTACCCATCATGATTTGGAACATTCGACGGTTCCGCCAAGAGGAGTTGGGACGATGAGCAAACCGGCACAACGAACCCTGCCCCGCCTGGCCGCCGGCGCGGCCCTGACTTGCTTGGTGATCCTGTGGGTCATTCCGACCCTGGGCCTGTTGGTCAGCTCGGTCCGTGACAAGGACGCCCTGGCACAGAGTGGCTGGTGGACGGCCATGTCAGACTCGACACAAACCGTATTTGAGCGCACCGAACACCCGGATACCCAGATCGAAACCGAGCAAGGCTGGGTTCTGGAGGGGCGGCTTGAGATCGGCGCCACGGGCTATGACATTTTGCGCTTTGGCGGCTCGCAACGAGACCCGGCCGCCGGGGCTGTGGGCGAGACGGTCACGCTAAAAAATGGCAACCAACTGACAGTCAATGCCGACGGCAGTTATCGCTTTGTCAGCCCCGAGAAACCCTGGAAGGGCTCACGGGGTAAGCGGATCTTTTTCAGCTATGCCCAACCGCCAGAATTCACCCTGGAAAATTACCAGGAGGTCTTGACCAAAGGACGCCTGGGCCAAGCCTTTATCAACACCCTGACGGTGACCATTCCGGCCACGGTGATCCCCGTCTTGATGGCAGCATTTGCCGCCTATGCATTTAGTTGGATGCCCTTTAGGGGCCGGGACTGGCTGTTCGCGGGCGTCATCGGGTTGTTGGTGGTGCCCTTGCAAACCAGCTTGGTGCCGCTGCTGCGCTTGTACAGCGACGTGGGTAACTTCTTTGGCTTTGAGGCCAAGGGCTATGTGGGGGTCTGGATGGCCCACACCGGCTTTGGTTTGCCGCTTGCGATATATCTGATGCGCAATTACATGAAGAGCCTGCCTAAGGATCTGATTGAGTGCGCGCGAGTGGACGGCGCCAGTCATTTTGAGGTGTTCGTCAAAATTGTCTTGCCGCTTTCGGTGCCCGCCCTGGCCAGCTTTACCATCTTCCAATTCCTATGGGTTTGGAACGATCTGCTGGTGGCACTGGTCTTCCTAGGCCAGGCCGAAGATCAGATTGTCTTGACCGCACAGCTGCGGGCTCTGTTGGGAACCCGTGGCTCGAACTGGGAGATCCTGACCTCGGGGGCCTTTATTACGATTATTCTGCCGCTGATTGTGTTCTTTAGCCTGCAGCGCTTCTTTGTTCGGGGCTTGGTGGCCGGGTCGGTGAAATAGCCCGGCGCGGACACAAAAAGGGGAGCCTCGGCTCCCCTTTTTTATGGCTTATCGCCTTAGAAACGCCTGCCAATCCAGAGCAGAATCCTTGAGCGTTCTCACCTGCGTGTCGTAGTCCACATAGACCAGGCCAAAGCGCTGGGTGTAGCCAAACGCCCACTCAAAGTTGTCCATCAACGACCAGGCGTAATACCCGCGAATGTCGACGCCCTGCTCGATGGCGTCGTGAACCGCTGCCAGGTGGCCTTGAAAATATCGCTGACGTTGCTCGTCGTGTACCCGGCCATCAATCCGGCGATCGTCGCACGCGGCGCCGTTTTCAGTGATGTAGATCGGTGGCA
>CALKMT010000202.1 GCA_938091715.1 uncultured Litorivicinus sp. | reverse complement strand
GACATCATGCCCAAGACCGGATCCTGAGTGAGCAACTTGTCGCGCTGCAATCCGTTGATGGCATCAACCAATGCCACCGCAGCCCCCGTGATCGCCGCACACCGGGTGCCGCCGTCGGCCTGTAGCACATCACAATCGATGGTGATCTGCCGCTCGCCCAGTGTTTTCAGATCGACCATGGCGCGCAACGAACGGCCAATCAGGCGTTGAATTTCCACCGTTCGGCCTTGCTGCTTGCCCCGAGCGGCCTCGCGGCCCATCCGGGTATGGGTCGAGCGGGGCAACATACCGTACTCCGCGGTGATCCAGCCTTGGCCTTTGCCGCGCAGAAAACGCGGAACACTTTCCTCGACGGTTGCGGTGCACAGCACCCGCGTCCGGCCGATCGAAATCAGCACACTGCCCTCGGCGTGGCAGGTGAAGTTGCGCTCGATTTGTATCGCGCGGTGTTGATCGTTCTGGCGTTTGCTGGGTCGCATCATGGCTCCTTAATTTGAGGGCCGAAGCCTAGCAAAAACCTGTACAATCTGCGCATGAAAAATCTTTCCTCCCGGGGTTCGCTATTCGTCGTAGCCGCCCCCTCAGGGGCCGGCAAAACCAGCCTCACCCGCGCTCTGCTGGACTCCACACCGGGCCTGCATTTGTCAGTGTCTCACACCACCCGCACCGCCCGACCCGGCGAAGTCGACGGCCGGGAATACCATTTTGTCACCCGTAGCGAATTTGATCGCATGGTGTCCGCCGGGGAATTCTTAGAGCACGCCCAGGTGTTTGGGTTTGAGCACAGCTATGGCACCTCACAGGCCGCCGTCGAGTTACACCTGGCCGCCGGCCAAGACGTGCTACTGGAGATCGATTGGCAGGGTGTCGATCAGGTCAAACAGGTCATGCCCGAGGCCCAAAGCCTGTTCATCCTGCCCCCCTCACGTGACGAGCTGGAGCGACGTTTGACCGGTCGCGGCACCGACTCGGCGGAGGTGATCGCGGCGCGCATGTCGACCGCTGAAAATGAGATGCAACACTGGCCCAAATTTGACTACTTAATCGTCAACGACCAGTTCGACACCGCACTGGCTGAAATGCAGGCGATATTGCTGGCACGGCGATGCTTGACCCCCCGTCGGGCATCTGAACAACAGGGTCTGTTACAGCAACTGTTGCCCGGGGCAAACTTCGGGTAAACTGAAACACTGCATAAATTTTTGGAGATCGCCATTCATGGCACGTGTAACCGTCGAGGACTGCCTCGAGAACGTCGACAACCGTTTTGAATTGGTCATGCTGGCATCACGCCGCGCCCGCCAATTGTCTGTCCAGGGCAAAGAGCCCATGGTCGAGCTGGAAAACGACAAGCCTACCGTCTTGGCTCTGCGCGAAATCGCTGAAAACAAGGTCAACGCAGGCTTTATGGCTGCCCAAGACGAAGCCGATCGTCAGGCCGCTGCCGAAGAAGCCGCGCGGGAAGAAATGCGCAAGTCCGGTACTTTGGACACTGGCGCCAGCTACGACCACTAAGCCATGTCGATCGATGCGCTCTGCGAATCGTTAACCGATTATCTGGACCTGGAGCACATCCGCGAGGTCCGCAGAGCGTATTACTACTCCGAGCAAGCCCACACCGGGCAATCCCGACGCTCAGGCGAGCCCTACATTGTTCACCCTCTAGCCGTCGCTGAAGTCCTGGCCAACATGCGCATGGACCATCAAAGCCTGATGGCGGCGATGTTGCATGACGTGATCGAGGACACGGGCGTGACCCGCGACGGATTGGCCGAACAGTTTGGCGATCCGGTCGCTGATCTGGTCGATGGGGTGTCAAAACTCACCCACATTCAATTTGAAACGGCCGCCGAACAACAAGCGGAAAACTTTCAAAAAATGGCCATGGCCATGGCCAAAGACATCCGGGTGATTTTGGTCAAACTGGCCGATCGATTGCACAACATGCGCACCATTGGCGCACTAAAACCAGAAAAACGCCGCCGCATTGGCCGGGAAACTCTGGATATCTACGCCCCCATTGCCAATCGCCTGGGGATGTACGAGCTGCGCTCGGAGATGCAAGAACTCGCCTATCGCGCCCTGCACCCCATGCGTCTGGGCAGGCTCGAACAAGCCGTTGCCAAGGTGGCGGGTAACCGAAAGCGCGTGGTGCAAGAAATCGAGACCGCCATTCGTTCGCGCTTGGACGAATTCGGGCTGCAGGGCCAGGTGATCGGCCGGGAAAAACAGGCCAACTCGATTTACCGTAAGATGAAAAACCAGCACAAGTCCTTTGCCGAGATCATGGACGTGTATGGATTTCGCGTGATTACGCAAAGCGTCGACGACTGTTATCGCGTGCTCGGCGCCATGCACGGGCTGTACAAGCCGCGCATTGGCCGCTTCAAAGACTACATCGCAATCCCCAAGGCCAACGGCTACCAATCGCTGCACACCACCTTGGTTGGGATGCACGGCATTCCCATCGAAATACAGATTCGAACCGAAGAAATGGAGCGCATGGCCAACGCCGGCATCGCCGCCCATTGGTTGTACAAAGATGGCCAAGACGGGCAAACCCCGGACCGAGCCTCGCGTTGGGTTCGAGATTTGATGGAGTTGCAACAACGGGCCGGCGACAGCTTAGAGTTCATCGAAAACGCCAAGGTCGATCTGTTCCCCGACGAGGTCTATGTCTTCACGCCCAAGGGCCGCATTTTGGAGTTACCCAAAGGGGCCACCGCCGTGGACTTCGCCTATGCTGTGCACACTGACGTGGGCAACCGCTGCATCGCCTGTCGAATTGACCGCACCCTGGCGCCGCTGTCACGGCCCCTGCAATCCGGCGAAACCATCGAGGTGTTAACCGCACCCAACGCACGCCCCAGCTCCGATTGGCTCAGCTTTGTCACCACGGGCAAAGCCCGCACCGCGATCCGGCATGCCCTCAAACACCGCGAGCGTTCTGAGTCGATCAAACTAGGCGAGCGTATCCTGGCTCGGGCGCTGATGCCCTATGGCATCGACCTTAGCGCCTTAAGCCCCGAACAAAGCCAGGACGTGGTCAAGGCCAACCATGCCGAGAATTTCGAGCAGATCTTGGAGCGAGTCGGACTCGGTGATCTGCCCATCCTGTCCGTGGCCAGCCGACTGGCCGGCGAGCGGGACGCCGATTGCAGTCAGAGCGACAAGCCCCTGGCGATTGCCGGATCCGAGGGCATGATGGTCAGTTATGGCCGCTGTTGCCTGCCGATTCCCGGTGATGCAATCGTCGGCAGTATCAGCCGAGGCAAAGGCATTGTGGTGCATCAGGACCGCTGTCGCACCGTCGCCGACAGCCTAGACAACCCCGAGCGCACCATCGCCGTGACCTGGGATGAAGAGGTCACCGGCGAGTTCGAAGCCTCGATTCGAATCGAGGTCATCAACCAAGCCGGTGTCATTGCCCAAATCGCCGCCGCGGTGGCGGATGCCGGTGCCAGCATCGAGGGCATCACCCGTCAGGAACGGGACGCACATATCAGCATCATTCAAATGACTGCGGGGGTCAAAGACCGGGTGCATCTGGCCCGGGTTATGCGCCGTATCCGTAGTCAAAAACCAGTACTGCGCATCAGTCGCGGACGCAACAACTAAACAGGAAAATACCCATGAGTAACCGTAGCGTTATCCACACCGACAACGCCCCTGCCGCCGTTGGCACCTATTCACAGGCCGTCAAGATCGGCGAAACCGTGTATTTGTCCGGTCAGATTCCGCTGATTCCCGAGAGCATGGAATTGGTTGCGGACTTTCCTGGCCAGGTGCATCAGGTGTTCAAAAACCTGACCGCCGTGTGCGAGGCCGCCGGTGGGCAGTTGGACGACATTGCCAAGCTCAATATCTTCATGACTGACCTGTCGAACTTTGCCACGGTCAACGAGATCATGGCCGAGTATTTCACCGAGCCTTACCCGGCCCGGGCCGCCATTGAGATTTCAGCGCTGCCCAAGGGAGCACAGATCGAAATGGACGGCATCATGGCGCTTTAATCGCCGTTTAACGCCCGAATGACCGCCCCGTACCCACTCATGTGGTCGGGGTGGATCAACTGATAGTTAATCTGATCAATCCCTAACGACTCAACCCATCGCTGACCGCCTCGAACGCTGGGCTGCCCATCAAATTCCGGCATCGGACAGCGCAACCGACGCGCAATAAAGGCCGCCACCTGGCCCAAGGTTGCCTGGTCCTCATCCACACCATGGATAACCTCGGGCACCGCAAGCCCCGAATGAACCGAGCGCACGATGCAACGCAGCAATCCGACGCAATCGTCCTCGTGAATACGGTTACTCGGCGCGTTGGCTTGGCCGCGAACCTGGCCATTGGCCACGCTCTCCAAAAAACGCAGACGGTCGGGACCATAAATGCCGGCGAACCGCACCCGAGTGACGGGAAATTCTTGCTCGCACAGCCATTGCTCGGCCTGCCACAGCACCCGGGCGGTGGCCGTTTTTGGGTTGGGGACCGTCGTTTCATTGACCACAGAGACTGCGTCGCCAAACACACTGGTCGAGGACACAAAGGTCACATGGGGACGCCGCTCAGCGTGGCGTAGCGATTCAGCGACATTGATCAGCCCCTCGACGTAAGTGCGCCGATAGCCAGCCTCGCCGACACCGTCCGGAGTTAGAATCAGGCACAGCTCGCCCCCCTCTGGTGGCAAATGCCGGCGCCATAGATCGACCAATCCCCGGGGATCGTGCAGATCGCCATGACAGGCCTGAAGCGGTGTAGGGATCTTGCTGGGATTACGCCGGACGCCGACCACGGCGTGTCCGCAGGCCTCCAGTTGCAAACCTAACTTGATGCCTAGCGCCCCAGCCCCCAGAATGAGGCATCGATTGGATTGTGTCACTTTATGACCCTAACAGGCCTCCGCTATTTCGTCGCCCTCGCCGAAGAACAACATTTTGGACGAGCCGCGCTACGATGCAACGTCTCGCAGCCGACCCTCAGTGCAGGCATTAAACGCCTCGAGGACGAGCTGGGACTGCCGCTGTTCGAGCGCGCCCGATCGGGGGTTCGCTTGACGCTCAGCGCCCAGCCCTTGGTCGCCCAGGCCAGTCGCATTTTAGAGCAATCTCAGGATTTTACCGAGATGGCCCGAGAGCAGTCCGACCCCCTGTCGGGACGCTTTAAACTGGCCGCCATCCACACACTCGGCCCCTATCTGTTTCCAGATCTGATCCCGGCCATGCTCGAGCGCGCACCGAATATGCCACTGATTTTGGAAGAGGGCTTTACCGCCGACCTGCGCAAAGCCCTGCGCGAGGGCCAGATCGATGCCGCCATCGTTGCCCTGCCCTTTACCGAGACCGACGTGGTGACCCTGCCGCTGTATGACGAACCCTTTGAGGTGCTGATGAGTGCCGAG
Source organism: uncultured Litorivicinus sp. (assembly GCA_938091715.1). GTDB lineage: Bacteria > Pseudomonadota > Gammaproteobacteria > Pseudomonadales > Litorivicinaceae > Litorivicinus. The sequence continues at coordinate 6,641 of CALKMT010000202.1, read as the reverse complement.
GACCGTCTGAACGATCGCGAATCGATCAGCCGTGACGACCTGATACGGGACGATTTGATGCTACTGGGCGAGGGGCACTGCCTGCGTGATCAGATCCTGGACGCCTGCCCAGCACTCGAAGAACGTATGAAATCCAGCTCTGCCCCCACTCTAACCCAGGGCTCCAGCTTGGAAACCCTACGCCATATGGTGGCCGGTGGGCTGGGCATCACGGTGCTGCCGGCCTCGGCCGTCGGGGCGGGGCGCTATGCGCCCGGCTTATTAACCCACCGCCCATTTCATCACGATCAAATGAAACGCACCGTGGCATTGGCCTGGCGGGCCAGCTTCCCACGCCCCGGCGCCATCACCGCCCTAGTCGAAGTGCTAAAGCGCGTGGCCAAGCGCATCAACGCGGCCCCGATTGAATGACCGAACCGGCCCTGACCGACCTGACCGGGGTCGGGCCAAAACTGGTTGAAAAGCTGGCCAAACTGCATCTGCATTCGGTCTTGGATTTGGCCTTTCACTTGCCGCTGCGCTACGAGGATCGTACCCGCATCGCCCCCATCGCCAGCCTGCAACCGGGTCAGCGGGCACTCATCGAAGGCCAGCGACTGGGCATCCGCGAGGTCTACGGACAGCGGCGCTCGTTACTGCTAACCCTAGGGGACGCCACCGGAACGGTGACCCTGCGTCTGTTTCACTATTCCCGCGCGATGCGAACACGGCTGGAAAATGCCCAACTGCTGCGCTGCTTTGGGGAAGCACGCCCTGGCCCTCGGGCATTGGAGATGGTCCACCCCGAGATCCAAACCGACGACGGCATTGATCCCCTAAGCGAGCACCTGGACCCGGTTTATCCCACCACCGAAGGGTTACAGCAGCGCTCGTTGCGCAAATTCATCGCCCAGGCCCTGGAGCGCGTGCAGACCGACCAGCTGCTGACCGAGTTACTGCCCCCGAAGCTGGCTGAGCATTATCAATTGCCTGGCCTGTTGGACAGCCTGCTGCGCGTGCATCGGCCCACTCCAGCCGAGGCGGCACGCTTTGAGGACTCGCCCTACCGCGCTCGATTAGTGCTTGAAGAGCTGCTCGGCCACCGCCTGGCCCTGCTGGAGCGCAAGGATCAGCGGTTGGCAGTGCCGGCCAAACCCTGCCCACCAGCACCGGATTTACAGGCCGAATTTTTGCGCCGGCTGCCGTACCACCCGACCCAAGCCCAAGCACGGGTATTACACGAGTTGCAGGGAGATTTGGCCAAGTCCGAGCCAATGCACCGCCTGGTCCAGGGCGATGTAGGGGCCGGCAAAACCTTGGTCGCTGCCCTGGCAGCGATACCGGTGCTAGCCCAAGGCCATCAGGTCGCGGTAATGGCGCCGACCGAGATTTTGGCCGAACAGCATTTCAAGGCATTTACCCAGTGGTTTGAGCCCCTAGGATTTCGAGTTGACTGGTTTTCAGGCAGCCAAAGCGCCAAGACCCGCAAGCCGGCCCTGGAGCGACTGGCACAGGGGGCCTGCCAAATTGCGGTCGGCACCCATGCCTTGTTTCAAGACGCGGTGTCCTTTGACAGCCTGGGCCTGGTGATCGTGGACGAGCAACATCGTTTTGGCGTCGATCAACGCCTGGCGCTGACCGCCAAGGCCGGTGCGTATCGCCCGCACCAATTGATCATGACCGCCACGCCCATCCCCAGAACCCTGGCCATGAGCCTGTACGCGGATCTGGATTTAAGCGTCATCGACGAGTTGCCCCCCGGCCGCACCCCGATTGATACCCGGGTCCTGTCCACCCAAACACGGGATCGGGTGGCGCAACGCATCGCGCACCTGGTCGCCGAGGGCGGGCAGGCCTATTGGATTTGCACCCTGGTCGAGGATTCTGAGCATTTAGCCGCCCAGGCCGCCGAGACCAGCCACGCGTGGTTGCAACAGGCGCTGCCTGACCTGTCGATCGGCTTAGTGCACGGTCGCATGAGCGGCGAGGACAAACACACCGCCATGGATGCGTTTAAGCGTCAGCAGACCCAGGTTCTGGTCGCCACCACCGTCATCGAAGTGGGCGTTGATGTGCCCAACGCCAACCTGATCGTGATCGAAAATGCCGAGCGCCTGGGCCTGGCCCAATTGCATCAATTGCGTGGCCGAGTGGGCCGGGGGCAGCGCGCGAGTTATTGCCTGTTGCTGTACGGGCACCCGCTAAGCGAAACCTCCCGGGCACGCCTGGAGACCCTGCGGGATTCCAATGACGGCTTTGTGATTGCCGAAAAAGACTTAGAACTGCGCGGGCCTGGCGACGTGCTGGGCACCCGACAGACCGGCGATCTGTCCTTTCGCATTGCCGATTTGGCCCGTGATCGCGATCTGCTGCCAAAAACACAAGCCCTGGCCGAGACCCTGCGCGAGGCCTATCCCGACCAGGCCCGCGCCCTGATCCAGCGCTGGGTCGGCAGCCGGGTGGTCTATAGCCAAGTTTAGCCTGGGGGTAATGCAGGACAACGGGCCCCAATACCCCGTGATAGCATCCACCACAGATTTTGATGACCGCGTGATGCGGCGAACACCCATGCTGAAAGGATGATGTGATTCAAGCGTATCTGGATTTAATCCGCTTCAACCGCCCCATCGGGTGGCTGGTGCTGTACTGGCCAACCCTGATCGCCTTGTTTATTGCCGCCCAAGGGTGGCCCGGGTGGCACCTGTTTATCGTTTTCTCGCTGGGGGTATTTTTGACTCGCTCGGCGGGCTGCGCCATTAACGATTACGCCGACCGACATTGGGACGGACAGGTCGAGCGCACCCAGCACCGGCCACTGGTCACCGGGGCACTGACCCCGGCTCAGGCGCTTGTTTGTTTTGCGGGTTTGATGCTGTGCGCCTTTGGCCTAGTGCTGACCTTGAACCCTGCCAGTCTGTGGATCAGCTTGCTGGCCCTGGGCCTGGCGGCTCTGTATCCCTTTACCAAACGAGTGACCTATTACCCGCAGCTTTTTCTGGGGCTGGCCTTTAGCACCGGGATCCTGATGGCCACCGTGGCCGCCGATCAGCCGATCACCTGGCCGGTGATTTTATGGTTTATCGCCAACGTCTTGTGGACCCTGAGTTACGACACCCTATATGCCATGTGCGACAAGCCGGACGACCTAAAGGCCGGCATCAAGTCCACCGCCATCGCCTTTGGCGATCATGACCACCAAGCGGTCGCCCTGATCCAGGTGGCGACGCTCATCACCTGGGGCGTTGCAGGCTACGGCTCGGGCCTGGGTTTCCCTTTTGCTCTGACGCTGGGAATCGCAGCCAATCTGTTCTTGAACCAACATCGGCAAATCGCATCGCGACAACGGGCCGACTACTTTGCCGCCTTTGTTAGCAATCACCGGGTCGGCATGGTCTTGTTTGCTGGGGTGGTGCTAGATTTGATCTATCAGCATCAAACCTTGGCATGAGTCGTCACAAAACCGTAACAGTTTTGAAACTATCCTCCCGCCATCGATTGGGAAGTGATGTACATGAACCGCACTGTATTAATTGTTGACGACGAAACCGCCATCCGCGAAATGATCGTGCTGGCCCTCGAGATGGCCGGCTACGAAACCCTTGAGGCAGCCGATGGTATTCAAGCCATGCGAATCCTGCAGACCCAACAACCGGACCTGGTCTTGTTGGATTGGATGATGCCCGGCGCCAGCGGCCTAGAAGTCGCGCGCAAGATTCGTAAGGACGACAATCACAAAGACGTGCCGATCATTATGCTGACCGCCAAAGAGGACGAGGACGCGAAAATTACTGGCCTGTCCGTGGTGGATGACTTTATCACCAAGCCCTTTTCGCCCCGCGAGCTGGTCGCCCGGCTTAAAGCCATCCTGCGACGCACCACCCCCAAGGGCATTGAGGAAGCAGTCGAGTTTGGCGGCGTTCGTTTGGACCCCATCAGCCAGCGTGCCTTTATCGACACGCACGAGATCAATCTGTCACCGCTGGAATTTCGTCTGCTACAAACCTTTATGACTCATCCCAACCGCGCCTTTAGCCGCACGCAGCTGCTGGATCGGGTATGGGGCGGTGACGTGTATGTCGAAGACCGCACGGTGGATGTGCATATCCGTCGACTGCGCAAAGCCCTGGGTGAGCAAGAAACGCTGATCGAAACCGTGCGCGGGACCGGCTATCGTTTCAACCCGCCGACCCCAGCCTAAGATTCAATCCGAGGCCTCGCAGACGCTTGGCCTCTTTTTCAAAGTCCCCGACACGCCAGGGCTCTACTTCGGTGATGCTTATCCGCTCATCGACCGGTAGCAAGCTCACACCGCTGCCCTCGCGTCGTGACACATGGCTAAGTATTGCCAGGCGCAGGGCGGCCAGCGCGGCGCATTGCTCGACAGGCCAATCGGACAAATCGGGTAACCGCTTGCGCTGTAAACCCACCAAGCTGGCCAACAGGGTTTGATCGTCACGGTGGAAACCCGGTAAATCCGAGTGGGTTAACAAATAGGCCCCGTGCTCGTGATGGTCCGAATAGCTGATGCTTTGCCCCAGCTCATGAACATCGGCGGCATCCTGCAATAGTTGGATTAGGGCTGGGTCTTTAACGCCTAGGACCTCGGCAAAGCTGAGCGCCGAACGCCGGACCCGTCGCGCTTGCTTGACGTCGACCTTAAACCGGGCCTGCAACGCATCGATGGTGGTGTCCCGAACCTGAGTAATCGCGCCCTCAGGCAAAAATTGGCCCAGCAAGCCCTCACGCAAGGCACCCTCGGTGGCCTCCATGTGCTCCAGATTTAATTGCTCAAACACGCCCTGCAACACCGCAAGGCCCGGGGGCAGCACCGCATAACGATCGGCGCTGATGCCAGTTTGGGTCTGGAAATCTGCGGCTTCCAGGGCGCACAGTTCGTCCTCGATCAGCTCCATACTTTGCGCGGTAATCCGCTTGCCCTGACCCAGGGCCTCGCCGGCCTGAGCGATGGCCTTGATGGTGCCACTCGATCCCAGCACCTGCTGGAATCCGACGAACCGCTGACTGACGGCCTCGGTCTGCAACCTGGCTTCATTGCGGGCTTGGGCAAATTGAAACGGCTGGGGGCGCTCACCCGACTGAAAGAACTGACCCTGATAGACCACACAGCCCATCGAGCGGCTGCTGACCGCCGTCACGCCCTGGGCGTTACCCAGCACCAACTCGGTCGAGCCCCCGCCAATATCCACCAGCAAGGTATCCGTTTCGATTTGCTGGGTCAGCGCAACCCCTTGAAAGGTCAAGCGGCCCTCTTCGGCACCGGAGATCACCTGGACTGGACTGCCCAGTATGGCCGCCGCCGGCTTTAAAAAGTCCCGCGCATTGACGGCTTGGCGCAGCGTATGCGTGCCCACCACCTTGATCTGCTCTGGCGGCAGGTCTTGAACGTGCTCTTGGAATCGCTCCAGGGCCGCCAGGCCGCGCTTGATCGATGCGGAATCCAAGCGGTTCTGTGCATCCAGCCCCTGAGCCAGTTGCACCCGAACCTTGAGTCGGTGCCGGGTATGCAGGTGCCCATCGATCTGATCGGCCCGCACCAAATGAAAACTGTTCGATCCTAGGTCAATCGCTGCGACCGCAAGGCCGCCTTTAGACTTCTTCAATACCGCGATCCCATTTCGCTACCACATCGTAAATTCGATGCTGGGATCGTAACTTCTTTCGATTGCCCCGGGGAACGTATTGATTGGTCTGCTGCGCATCAATCTGACGCGCTTTAGCCCGATCCGCCCATTGGATCTCGAACAGGTGCATGACCCGCTGGGCCAGTTCAGGATCTAAAATTGGCGCCGCCACCTCGACTCGACGATCCAGGTTGCGGGTCATCCAGTCGGCACTGGAGATGTAGACCTCTGGCGTGCCCGAATTCTCGAATTCCACCAGGCGCGGGTGCTCCAGAAAGCGATCAACCACGCTGATAATCTTGATATTGTCACTGAGGCCCTTAACGCCGGGCACCAAAGCACACATGCCTCGGATGATCAGTTGCACATTGACCCCCGCCTGGCTGGCCTCGTATAGCTTCTCGACCAATCCGTCATCGACCAGGTTATTGATCTTGGCGCGGATGCGGGCAAAACCGCCTTTCTTGGCCACGGCAATTTCCCGATCCATGCGCTGGTAAAGCTCGCGTCGCTGAGTCCTGGGCGACACCCACAGGTAACGATAGCGAAAGCGCTTATACGGCGCCTCGATAAACTGAAAGACCTGCTCGACTTCGTCACACAGCTCGGCATTGGCGGTAAACAGGCCAAAATCGGTATAAATCCGGGCGGTTTTTTCGTGGAAGTTACCGGTGCCGATATAGCAATACTGACGCTTTTCTTTTTTCTCTTCGCGCACAATTCGGCAGATCTTGGCGTGAACCTTTAACTGGTTGATCCCAAAACTGACTTTTACCCCCGCATCGGTCAGGACTCGGGCCCACTCTAGGTTGTTCTGCTCGTCAAAACGGGCCTGCAACTCCAGCACCACATGGACGTTTTTACCATTGCGGGCGGCATCGATCAGATTCTTGATGACCATCGAGTCCGATGCCACGCGGTACAGGCTGATTTGAATGCTACGCACCTTTAAGTCATAAGCGGCCTGGCGCAATAACTCGGTGAAGTGCTCAAATCGGTGATACGGGTAATAGACCAAAA